>DIVV01000128.1 GCA_002423385.1 bacterium UBP16_UBA6123 | reverse complement strand
GAAACTAAGTTAAATGAAATGAAACGATACAATAAATGCGCATATGATAGAACATGATAAAATAAAACATCAATTTCTCTCTATTCAATTCTGAATTTAAGCGCCGAATCGGCGTACCACTTATCGTATCGCACGCCGTTAACGCCTTCGGCCGTGCTTTTGCTTTTTACATTTACTATTTCATTGATCTGATTTTTGATAGTCAGTAATCCGTTCGCGTTATTTATTATTTTAATTTCTTCGCTGCAGAACGGATCATCGTAAAGTTGTCTTATAAAGCGCGGGTTCGGCTGACTTTTGACGAGTTCGTGCAGGCTGTAAGGTCCCGCGCCGTAAACTTTTTTATATTTGATGATAGCGCGTTTGTAGCTTTTTAGAACGAAGATGAGTTCTTCTTCACGCGCAAGGCGGGCGGAGGTCTTATAGACGGGCATTACCCGCCATGATATTACTAAAAAAACGGCCGCGAAAGTAAATACCCATACGAGCGCGCCGAGGCCTTTGCGGTTAATTGTTGCGGGCGCAAAAGCCCCTCCGGGCCGGTTAAAACGGGCGAGACCGCCCGGGGAATCAGTAAGTTTCATAGGCTATCTTCCCGCCGTCGGTTCCCGGCGCGCCGCTTTTTACGTTAAATACGTCGCGTTCGCCTTCTTTAGACGGAATTATTATCCAGGTGTCGTATGAAGATGTAATCGGGTCGATCGGAATCGCGCGTATGATTTTTTTTTCGACGAGTTCTTCGAGCGAAGCCGGGTAGCGGTTATAGGCGGCATAAAATTTATCTATGCTTTCGCGCAGGACGAAAAGGTCTTTTTTCAGCGCGGCGTCTTTAGTTTTATTAACGTAATGAGTCGCCGCCGGATATGCTATCATGCATAAAATAGCTATTATGGCTATGCTCATGGTTATTTCTATAAAAGTGAAAGCGCCGTATGATTTTTTTGTAAAGCAAGTCACCATTGGTCCACCTTTGAATTATCCAGCGCGATATAATCGCTGGAGCTTTTAATGTCGTATATATTTTCGCCGTTGGTTTTTAGCGAATCAGGCTCGTCGGTCGAAGATATCAGCCGGAAGTCGGAAAGGCCCGTAAACGCGTCTATCGGAAGTTTGCGCATGAATTTTTTCTCGACGAGCTCGTTTAAACTTCTGGGATAGTGCAGGTTATCCATGAGCGCCGGCGATTCTTCGAGCGATCTGTCGTAATATCGGTCTATGGCGCTTCGAACGAGCCGCAGCGTCGATTTGAGTTCGAACTCCCGCGAAAGCCTGGAGCCTGTTTCGCTTAAAGCGAGAGCGGATGCGGCTATTATTGAAATCACGCTCACGCAAATCATCAGCTCCACGAAAGTAACGGCTAATTTAGAATTAGTGTAGAGGCGAAGATCAGCATTAAGCTTGAGATTAAATTTAATATTCGTTTTAAAACTTCGGTGATTTTTTATTATCATAATTTATGTTTTGCGCCCGGATAACTTTCGTTATTATTATAGTTTCATTAAAGTCCTGTATTCGATTATAAAATTGAATATCATAAGAATAAAGGCTAAAAACAAAGGATAGTGAGCTTTTTCGGAATAAAGCGTGAATTTGGAAGTTATTATTTCGCTCTTTTCAAGTTTATTGATTATATCATAAATTTCCTTTAATTTTTTTTCGTCGGTCGCTCTGAAGTATAATCCGCCCGTTAATTCAGCTATTTCCTGAAGAAGTTTTTCGTCGAGTTTGGGAATTACGAGAGATCCGTCGTGATTGCGCATGTAAAATTTCCGGCCGCCCTGCGTGACGGGTATTGGCGCGCCGTCTTTAGATCCTATGCCTATGGTGTAAATTTTAATTTTTTCGTCGTAGGCGATTTTAGCGGCAAGCATCGGTTCGATATTGCCGGAATTATTTTCGCCGTCGGTAAGCAGTATTATAATTTTCGATTTGACTTTATTTTTATCGTTTTTGCCGTCTTTATCGGCTGCGTCTTTTTTTTGCCCGTTGCGCGCGGTTTCGGCAGTTTTAGCTTTTTTATCGTTTTTGAGCTTATATACGCAGTTGGCTATGGCATCGCCTATCGCGGTTCCATCGATCGGCATTTCGCCGATATTAATTTTTGAAACGCTTTCGCTCATTATAGAAATATCCGTCGAAAGCGGCGACAGCGTCATCGAGCGGCCCGCGAAGACTACCAACCCTACCCGATGATCGGATAATTGCTTTATGAAATCGCCGGTTAATTCGCGCGCCGCCGTTATGCGGTCGGGTTTGAGATCTTCGGCTGCCATGGAGCCTGAAACGTCGAGGGCTATAAAAATATCGATTCCCAGTTTGGTGGTGTTTTGTTCTTCTTCGCCAAATTGCGGCCTGGCGGCTGCGACTATCAATAAAATAATAATAAGCGCGCGTAAAATATTGGAAAGCGCCGCCAGATAAGTTTTATAAGTTTTTTTATAAGCGGTTTGATAAAGCGTTATATTAGAAAAACCGATCCCGGTTTTTTTGCGGGAATCGCGGTAAATGGTATAGGCAAATATCAGCGCGGGCAGAATTAAAAGGTATAGCAGGGCCGGATGCTTGAAAGTTATCATCTGAAATTACCCCCGCGAGTCGTTTTAATAAAATTAACAGCCGATTCGAAAGCCTCGCGCGCCTCGGCTTCTGATGGAACGAATTTCGCGAATTTGACAAGGTCGCAGTTCGATTCGAGCGCTTCTAAAGCCCTGATATGGTTCCGGGCAATTTTTAACGATTCGAGTTTTATCGTTATTTCTTCCAGATAAAGGTCCGCGCAATTGAATTCGAGTGAACCGCCGGTATAGACGCGCACTATATGCGACAGGCGCGTGTAAAATTCCTTGAACCGTTTTTCTTCGAGCGAGCCGGAAGCGATAAGCTCTTTAAGCGCGGCAAGCGCGGTTTCGTCGTGAGGGACGGGCGGCGGCGGGGGCGGTTCGAGCACGCTTTCTTCCCTGCGGCGGCTTAAACGTAAAAATAAATAAAACGCCATGACCGCGGCAAGAAGAGCCAGCAGCGAGAGTATGAGCGTTTTATTATCTTTAACGAATTCATAACTCATAAGGCTTTTAATATCGCGAATCTCTTCATCGGCTGAAGCGTGCGGCATTAAAAATATATGCGCCGTTATTATTAATATGGCAAAAATGGCTGTACGCATTATTTTTCCTTAACGGTTTCGCGTTTGAAAACCTCGTCGAAAATGACTACGTTTAATTCCGCGAAATTTTTCATAATATAATTTTGCATATCGTTTTCGCGTTTTTGCGCGGTGAGGCGGCTGAGTATATCGTTTTTAACAGTTTCGAAAGGCAGCGTATCGCCTTTTATAAAATTAGTGAGTTTAAGCACGGCGAAACTGCCGTCCACCCTCTTAATGGCCTTTTTGATTATATCGCCCGGAACGGCCGCCGTAATTTCGGTGGTGGCTTCCGATAAATCTATTTCGGCCGCTGCCGAAATTTCGCCCAGCGGCGCAAAAGGCGTCTGAAGCGAGGCGTAGTTTGAAAATTTAACGGAATCGTTATTTAAAGCTATCGAAACGGCTTCGGTATTATCGTTTAAAACCAGATAATCGAATTTATACTTATCGGGCGTGCGCATTTCGTTTTTATGCGCATCGTAGTAGAGTTTTAAAGACATTTCATCGACTTCGGTTTTTGAAAATACTTCGTCGTTTAAAAGTTTTTCAATCATCATCTGTTCTCTGGCCGAATTAACTTTTTTTAATATTTGCGCGTCGGTGTCAAAGCGTTTAGAATTCGCGAGCTTAAGCAGTACTTTACGGGCTATTACGTCTTTAAGAAGTTTGCGGCGGTTTTGCGGATTCGATAAATCTATCTGACTTTGCTTGAATAGAGAATCGAGCTCGCCGAGATAGTCCGTCATCGTAATGCTTGTATCGCCGATTTTGGCTACTACTATTGAGTTTTCATTGGTGGCCGTGGCCGCGGCCTGGCCGGCGTTTGGCGGCGTTATTTTAGCGGCCTGGCCGCGCTCGATCGTTTCGAGGTCATTGGCGGCTTCGAGGCGGCGGCCGAGACGATCTTTGCACTCTATGACGCGCCGTTCGAGGTCGTTTTTATATTTAGTGGCCGGAAATTTGAATAGAACTTTAAGATAAGCCGCCATGGCTTTTTCGTAATTTTGTATGTGCTCGAAATAAAGATCAGCCAGATAAATCGAAGCCGATTCGACTTCTTCAGGCGTTACTAAATCGTCGCTTAAATATTTTTCGATATGCGCGGCGGCTTCGTGGTATAGTTTTTGCGCGGCAAGTTTAGCCGCGAAATCGCGTGCGCGTTCGATTTTTATTTCAGTCCGTTTTTCAAAAACGCTTATCTGGTGCATGTTATAAAAACAAACCGCCAGAAGCGCAATAAGAAGGATAAAAATTAAATTTTGTTTTGAGCTGTTATCGTTTGGCACAGATATTACCTCCGAGTTATTTTTTAGCGGTTTCGCGCCGCCGGAAAAATTCCATAATAGGTTTTTGAATGGAATGTCCGGTGGATAGATGCATGAAATCTATATTGCATTTTCTGAATATTTGTTTGAGCCTGTCGCGCCTTTTTAAGTTTTCTTTTTTCAGCCCGACAAGAATTTTTTTGTCGGAAGTATCCAGGGTGAGCGTTTCGCCGGTTTCAAGGTCGTATATATCGATTAAGCCGATATCTTCGGATATCAGGTCCATGTCGTCGTTTAAAACGATGGAGATGGTGTCGTGACGGAGGTTCGTTACCGAAAGCATCTTTTCGTCGCGCTGGTTAATGCCTTCGAAGTCGGATACCATAAAAGTTATGCAGCGGTGCTTGATAGCCCGGTTTAAAAAAGTGAGCGCTTCGTAAAAATTCGTGCGCCTCGAGCGGGGCGTAAAAAATAAAATCTCTCTTAAAAGCCTGAGCGCATGAGTTTTACCTTTTTTAGGCGGTATGAAGTTTTCGATTTTATCGCTAAACATCAGCAGTCCGACCGAGTCGCCGGAGGAAACGGCGGAAAGCGCTATGGTGGCGCAAAATTCAGCGGCAAGTTCGCGCTTGTTCTGGCCGAGCGATCCGAACGCCGAAGAGGCGGAAACGTCGATAACCAGCATTACCACTAATTCGCGCTCTTCGCGGTAAATTTTAATGAACGGCCGGTTCATTCGCGCCGTGACTTTCCAGTCGATATTGCGGTAATCGTCGCCCCTTATATACTGGCGTATGCCCTCGAATTCGAGGCCGCGGCCTTTAAACGCCGAACGGAAATTTCCGGCGAATAAAGAATCGACGAGTTTTTTGCTTTTGATCTCTATTTTTCTTATTTGAGATATTAATTCTTTAGGTATCATCGTTTTTATCTTTAATAAACTATAATTATTTTAGGGTATTTCGACTCCGTCCAGTATCGTTTTAATTATATCGTCGGTAGTGAGGTTTTCCGCTTCGGCTTCGTAAGTGAGCATAATGCGGTGCCTTAAAACGTTATAGGCTATCGATTTGATATCTTCCGGCATTACATAGCCGCGTTTTCTTAAAAAGGCGTGCGCGCGGGCGGCCACTACTAAATAAAGCGACGCGCGCGGCGATGCGCCGAAGCGTATGTAATCTTTTATATTTTTCATTTTAAATTTTTCAGGAGTGCGCGTGGCGTTGATTAAATTAACCACATAGGTCAATATATTGTCATCTACATATATTTTATCGATTAGATGCCTTGTTTCGAGCAGCTCTTCGGGCGTTGTAATGGCATTGACTTTAATGTCGGTTTTAATATTTTTTTCGATCGCCATTTTTTTGATTATTTCTTTTTCGTCGGCGCTTGAAGGATAGCCGATAATGACTTTGAACATGAAACGGTCCACCTGCGCTTCGGAAAGCGGATAAGTGCCTTCGGTTTCGACCGGGTTCTGCGTCGCCATTACTAAAAAAGGCTCATCCAATTTAAAAGTTTCTTTTTCGATAGTGACCTGGCGCTCTTCCATGGCTTCAAGCAGGGCGCTTTGCACTTTAGCGGGCGAGCGGTTGATTTCGTCGGCTAATAAAAAATTAGTGAAAACCGGGCCTTTTGAAGTTTCGAACTCGCCGGTTTTTTGATTGTAGATACGGGTGCCGACTAAATCGGCGGGCAGAAGGTCGGGCGTGAACTGAATGCGCGCGAATTTAGTTTTAATGGCTGCTGAAAGCGTTTTTATAGCCATAGTTTTAGCTAAGCCCGGCATGCCTTCTAAAAGTATGTGGCCGTTGGAGAAAAAACTTATTAAAAGCGAATCTACGAGATGATCCTGTCCTATGATCACCTTTCTGATTTCGCCCGTTATCTTTGAAGTAAGCTCGCTTTTCGACCTGACCAGCTCCTGGATTTCTTTAATCTCGTTGTTCATTGACTAATTGCCACCTCTTTCAAATAAACGGCTTATGATATTTAATTCTTTGATCGTATTATCGATTTCGGATTCCGCGGGAATATATTTAGCGTAGTTGACCAAATCGCAAAGTGAGAGGATATCGTTTATAGCGGATTCGCGAGAAGCTATGCCCGGAATTTTATTGACGCGGCCGATGAATTCCTGATTGGTCAATTCGCATAATCCGCCGTTGTCTTTAGTTTGAAAACTCGCGCACTGCTTGATGTATTTTGGTATTTGAACGAACATTTGCCTGTAATCGCCCGCATTTTTAAGCGATATTATGTTTTTTAACGTAGCGGACGGATCTATTATTGCCCGAGTTTCCGCCGTGGTTAAACCGGATGACGGGTTTGAGGCGTTTCTGCTGGCGCCTGTCGGGGCGTCGGCATGCCGTGTTCCGTCGTTTTTGTGAAGGTTGATTTGAAGTTTATCGCCGTTACCGGCCGATGTATAAGCCATTTTTCTTTCTTTTTTAGCGCTCTGCCATATTACGAACCATATCAGGGCGAAAGCCAGTAAGATAACCGCAGTGATAACTAAAAGATGTTTTGATATTATTTCGCGCTCGATTTGTTCTTCTTTTGGAGGGGCGCTTTCGACGGAAGGCGGCGCGGGTTCTTCTTCGATCGCTTCGGGGCTTACTTCGATAGTTATCGGTTCGCTCTGCGCGGTTTTTGGCGCGCCGGCCGGGTCGGTGTAGTTAATTTCGAATCTGCCGATAATTAATTTGCCCGGTTTGAGCGGCCGCAGAGAATAATGGTAGCCGGCTTCGACGCTCTGAGCGCCGTTGACGATCGAAATTCGGCTGAACTGCTGGCGCCCGTCGATCACAAAATCTTTAAGGTCAGGCTGTTTGGGTTCGGTCGTAATACTGGAGTTCGATCTAATTATTACGGTAAGCGTGAATCGTTCGCCCTCGGTTATGCTTTGTTTATCGGTATGGGTTTGTATACTGTATTCGCCTTGCGCCAGAGCCGCGCCGCATGGAAAGGAGGCGATAAAGGCCAATGAAACAAGCATGAAAAACACGGGCCAATAAAAAACACCTTTGCGTTTAATCAGCATTTTCATCACTCTTTTCTATTTAACTTTGGTGTGCATACATATATATATCATAGACCATCGAAAAAAGTCAATCGTAATTCTATATTTTTTATAAAAATTATCCTGTGCTGTAATGGAAAACACTTGACAGAATGAGATTTAGATGAAAAATAACGAAACACGGAGAAAGGCGAAAAGCATAAATAATTAGAAATTAAAGCGCAATAGAAGCATAAATAAAAGTATAAATAAAAGCATAAATAAAAGTATAAAAATATATGAAAATAACTTTACATTACCTTTGCATTCTGGTATAATTAGATTAGGTAGCAGTAATGTTTCCGTTAATGGTTTTTTAAAATTTTTATAGCCGGTTTACGGTGCAGGCGGGTGTTTTGAGTGAACGATGTCCAACAGCCATTTTACAAAATTTATTTGTTAGACGACGATCAGAGCACGCTCGATTTGATCGAAGCTATGCTCGACGCCGATCCCGAGAACTATTATGAAGTTTCAAAATACTCCAGCTCGCCCGAAGCCTTAAAAGCTATAAATTTCGACCCTCCTGATATTCTTATTCTCGATGTCAATCTTCCGATCATGAACGGATTCGAAGTCTGCCAGAAAATAAAGTCATCAGCCTCTATATCTTCGGTTACGGTTATTTTAATTACCGCTTATAATTCAAGTTTCGTCTGGCATGACGGACTTCTGGTTTACCGCGCCGATTATTATATGGCCAAACCCTTTAAATGCGAAGAGTTTATAAGACATATCCACAACGTCATTTTGCTTAAATCAAGGCGGCTTACCGAGCATAAAAATAATTTTATATCGAAAGTGATATAGCCATAATTACGACTTTTCTTCTTTATTTTCTTTGACTTTTTCCTTATTATTTGTTATCATACTGCCTGTAATATCGTAAGATAAAACGGCTTTTATAGTTATTCGAATAGAAATTACGGTGATTGTTATGAGCGTGCCAGTTTCAAAATATAATGTATTTCTGATAGACGATGACGAGTGCAATCTCGATTTGCTCGAAGCCATTCTTTTAAGCGATGAAAAAAGGCAGTATGCGGTGAAAAAGTTTTCTAATTCGCCAACCGCTTTTAAGTGCGCAAAATCTGAAAAACCTGATTTTATAATTTTAGATATCAATATGCCGATTATGAACGGTTTTGAAATTTGTCAGAATTTAAAATCAAGCGCCGAAACTAAAGATATAATTGTAATGCTTATGACGGCATATAATTCGAGCTTCGCGCAGTATGACGGGCTGGTGACTTATCGGGCAGACTGCTATATAGCCAAGCCTTTCAGCCGCGAAACGCTTATAAGAAATATCGAAAACCTTATGATGATAAAAGAAGGAAAACTGCCGATCAACCGTAATAATCTTATTTCCAATTTTATTTGAAAACGGATTAGCGTTTTACTTTATAATCAAGTAAAGCCAGGTTTTAATCAGCGACGGAGCGTATAAAAAAGATATATATAAAACAGGGGTGGGCGAATTAATGTTTCAAGTCGATAATAATTTTAATTCAATTTGTGAAAAAGTATATGCTTTAATTTTAAAAGGGTGCGCGGCTGCGCGCCCGTATTTATTTATGGCGGTTTTATCCGCGACGCTTCTATATCCGTCGTTTTGCGTTTTGGCCGCGGATTCCGGCCGGACAATGCATGAAGCCGCCTGGACTTATTTAGTGTTTTTAAATGATGGCGCCGGCAGCGCCGGGCGCGAGATAAATAAACTCGAAAATATAAAGCAGGACGGATTTATCAATATAACCGCTCTGTGGTACGATAAAAAGGAAGGCATTAAAACGGTTTATGAAATCGTTCCCGACGCCGATTTAAATAAAATATCTTCTAAAGCTCTTCTGCGCGAAAAAATAAATGAAAACGATAACTTATCCGCGATTTTTTCCGACTTCGTCATAAAGCATTATTTGAAATATAAAACCGAAGGTTTAATTATTACTTTATACGATCGTGAAACTATAATCAATAGTAAATATAGTTTTTCTTCACCCGCGAATAATTGGAATAATCTTAAAAATCTGCGCGCGGCATTCGAAAAAATACGTCTGGCGGCCGGGCGCGGCGCCGATATCATACATTTTGACGCGAATAATTTTCAGTGCCTCGAATTAATATACGAATTATCCGAATACGCGGTTAACATAATTGGTTCCGAAGAATTCATCCCGGAATGCGGAACGCCTTACGATATAATTTTTAATCCGATCGTCAGCCAGAAAATAACGGCCGCTCAGCGTTTCAGTTTTTTATTCGTTTCAGCCTGGCATAATTATTTTAAACAGATGGCAAAAAGCGGCGTTAAAGCCACTCTTTCAGCGATTAAAACCGCGGAGCTCGAAATGATAAGTGAAAAATTCGACGCGTTTTTAGAGGCGCTTACGAAGGCTTTAGCGCAAAGCAAATACCGCGATATATTCACGGCTTCGGTCATTAAAAAAGTAAGGCGTTATTCGAGCGGCGAGTTTATCGACGCCTTCGATTTCGGACGCATCATTAACGAAGAAATACACGAGCAGAGCGTCGAGAAAAGTTCGCGCGAATTTTTAGCGTCGCTTACTAATGCTACCGTTAAAAATTCGGCGATAGGCGATTTTGGAAAAATACCCGTTACTTATAATTCGTTCGGCATCTCGATTTATATGCCTTTGCCTGCGCCTAAATTCGATGGTTACGACGCTTTGAAAATTTGCGCCAGAACCGGATGGAAGCCTTTTTTAGATTATTTTTATTCTTTTTTTATGGCGAAAGGATATGATTTTGAAGTTAAGCGGTAGTATTTGCGGCGAGGCCGCGGGGCTCCATATTTTAGAACCGGAAATATATTGCTTTAAGCCTCTGCTTATGCTTATGTTTATAACCGTTTCTCTGTTCTTTAGTTTCGTTATCGTGCCTGGTCCGGCCGCAGCCGAACCTGAAGGCTTCTGGTTAGATATAACGCAGATAAAAACGGATGAGTTTCCGCACATAAATATTAAATTATACTTCAGAAATCAAGATAACTTATCAGAAAACGGCCTGTCTTCAACCAACTTTATTTTAAGTGAAAATCGCGTTCCACAGAGCGTTAACATGATGCGTACCGCGGAAACTATAAGTTTAGCCTTAATTATCGATTCCAGCCTCATTAAAGGCGGCCGCAGCGATATGGCCCAAAAATCTTTAACCCGCGCGGCTTCTTATCTTGAAAGCCTCGATAAAATGGCATTATTTACATTTTGCACGGATATCTGCGCTCTTGATTTTACCGGTGATAAAAAACTTTTTAACGCCGGCGCCATCGAGCGCGTGATAGATTATACCCGCACGGCCGACGAGCTGATATTATTCGCCGCCGAAAAGCTATCGCGGCAGCTCGGAAATAAGCATATAATTTACGTTACCGCCGATCCTTTTTTTGTTAATGAAGCGGTTCTCGAAAATATTAATTCGATTTCCCCGGAGCACAGGCCGACCGTTAATTTTTTAAAATTAAACGCACCTGGCGAAACGGCGGACGGAAGTTTTTTCGGTTCGGCCGCCACCCGTGTGGCTTATGCGACCGGCGGAGTCTTTCGTGAAGCGGCCTATAAAGAAGTCCAGGCCGGCGTCGATGCTATAATGAGTACGATCAAGAGCAATTATCAGCTCGATTATATTTCCACCCAGCCTTATTCAAACGGCCGCAAGCGCGCTTTAAATCTCGGCGTTAATTACATGGATTCATACACGCAGGCGGATGCGGAATATGCGGTTAACTTTAATTTGCCCGAACTTAATTTTGGCCTTGGCGGTAATCCTGTTTTTTACCAGGAATTAGACCCCGAATCGCTTACTAAGTCTATCGAATTAGGACTTTCTCTTTCGGCTAACGTTAAATTTAGCGGCAATAAGGCTTTAGCGCCGGAATCGACGGCCATAATAGGCTTCGGAGCTTTTCGCGTCAATGGAAAGCCGGATGAGCTTAACCATTATTTAATAAGAGTGAATAATCTTTTTAATATGAGCGCCGCTCGTTATAAATTCAGCGGAATGCTCGGAGACGATTATCTTCTAAACCCCGCTCGATACATCGACGGCAAAGAAAAAATAGAAGTCAACTATAAAGAAAAGAAATTTTTTACTTCGGCCGATAAAAACGCGGCTATAAAAAAAGCAGGCATTTATTGGACGCCTTTTTTTCGCGATGGCAGATATGACCAGTGGGTAAGGATTTTCATGTCGTTTACGCCTGATAAGTTTGTTTTCGACGGCACGCTGCGCTACGCTATTTATCTTGGCGGTTGTTCCGCCGACGATCGGGAGCGCGAAATACTTTTTGACGGCGTTCAACTGCAGTACGGTTTAGTGCCTACCATATTCACCGAGAATAAAACTATTTATCTCGGGCCGCAGGATATAAACAAGCCCATGGTTCAGCCGCTTAATCCGCGCATCGAATATCAGATGAAATAAAAATAAAAACAAAAATTATCGATTATTACCGGTTTCGCTAAGTTTGTCTTTTATTATAGGCCAGCCGGGATAGTACTCCGCGGCTTCTTTTAATATCGTTACCGCCGCGGTTTCGTGATCGATCTGCAGCAGCGAGTCGCTTAATGCCGGATATAATTCGCCGAGGTGTTTTTCTTCTTTTTGAAGTTGTTTGAATAGTTCGAGAGCGCCTGCGATATCTTCGGTTCGGATAGATTCGTAAATATTTTTTTCAATTTCTCGGGAATTGAACATTTTTAAAAGCCTTTCGCCGCAATGTTCGCGGGATAAGCGCAGCCCTTCATTTTCGAGTTCCGCGTATAATTTTTCGGAATTATCGAGGTTAGTGTATAACTTTGAAATTTCAGACAGGTAGCCGTGCTCGGAACATCCCACCATTATTTCGTAGGAATTAAGCTCGGCATTATTTGATACGAGGCAAATATAAACGCCTTTTGAGGGGCATTGAGGCATATGCGTAAGAAATCCCGCGTCTATAAGTTTTTTAAAAGCCGCATCGCCCCTGAATTCGTTTGAAAATGAAAAATCAGGCAATATCCTTTGAAAAAACAGCAGCGCGTTTTCTAAAAACGAGCAATTGGCCATGCACTTTTTTTTATCTTCGTTTATGCTCTCATAAAGCCGATCGAAAATATTGGCAATCAAAAAATTATTCGTTTGCGCGTTATAAAGCAAAACAAATTCTTGTATCATTATATCTTCTTTTTTATCGCCGCCGTATTCTAATATAACGCTTATGGTCTCATCCGCCGAGCCGCTGATATCTTTAATTTTGAGCGGGGCGCCTTTTGTGCTTTTAAAATCGTCGATAAAATCTTTCGATAAAAAATCGCTCTGCGTATTTATGCAAAGTTTTGACGCGGCGCTTATTTTGGAATTATAAATATTGTCGGCGAACTTATTTATTATTTCGCTAATTTTAGATATCTGTTCAGTTGAAAGCGGTTTGGCAACGGCCTGCGGAATGCCGGCGGAAAAAACTTCGGAGGAATCAGCCGCTTGAATTTCAACCGGGCCGGTATCGCTTACTGCTTTATCATGCGTGGTTTTGTATTCGATTTCGGCTGAAGACGAATCGGAAGTTTGCCGGGCTAAGGCCTGAGCGGGCATAAGTAGATACGCCGCGGATCGGCTGAAGCGGGTTGACGCTGAATCTGATGCGGGTACACAGGTATTGATTGATATATAACTAAGAAGGACTGCCGGCATGAAAATAAAAAAAATTTTTAAGCCGGTTGACTGATATTTATTATAATACTTTTTACTTGAAAAATAAAAGTTAATATTAAACAACAAACTAACCACCCCATGCGATTTTTTGGCTTATACTAACATAATTTTAAATTAAATTCAACATAAATATAAAATCAATCACAATTATACCGATACATCTAAAGAATTTTGAATAAATTTAATAACTAAAGTTGGGTGAGTATTTTAATGAATTTAAAAAGAATCGTAAAATTAATAAAAAGTATAATAGTAATGATACTGATATTGGCTTTTTATACCCCGCAGCTCAAGTTTTTTAATTTAAGCGCTAACGCGGGAGAGCTTGACGATACTTTAAATAAATTGCTTTCCGCCCAGCAGAGCAAGCATAAAGAGTCGGGCGAGCTGAATAAAATTAAGAGCAATCCTCAGACTATCGAAGAACTTTTTGCTTCGAGGCAGGGAATAATATCGACTAAATCGTCCGTAAAAAAAGTCAGCTCATCAAAAAAGAGCGTTCGGACGAAGGCAAAAAAGACGACGGCGAAAAAAGTCATTAAAACTTCTTCAGAAGAAAAAAACGAGCCCGAGTCGCTGGAAGATATTTTGACTTCGCAGTCGATAGTAGTGCTTGACGAGGGCAATGGCAAACTTCTTTACAGCAAAGATCCTTTTAAGAAAATGGCGCCGGCCTCGCTTACTAAAATTATGACGGCGATAGTGCTTTTAGATTCCAAAAGAAATTTAAAGGAAACCATAACTATAAAACACGATATTTACGTAAGAAGCGACGGCGTATCGCTCGGATTAAAAAAAGGCGATAAGACTACGCTGCTGGATCTGCTTTATATGTCGCTTCTTCATTCGGCTAACGATGCGTGTATAGCTATAGCCGAAGAAGTAGCCGGAAGCGTCGCTAAATTCGCTAAATTAATGAACGAACAGGCTAAAGAGATCGGCGCGGTCAACAGTTACTTTGTTAATCCGAACGGAATGCCCGATAGCAGGCATCATTCAACTGCTTATGACCTCGCGATTCTTTCGGGGTATGCTATGAAGAATCCTGTTTTCGCTAAAATCGTTGGAACGAGAAAACATCAGGTTAAAATTATAACTCAAAAAGAAGTTGTCGTTAAATCAAATAAAAAGGATAAAAAGAGTAAAACCGCATTAAAATCTTCCTCTAAGAAAAACTCTAAAATCGCCGCAAAATCAAAAGAAAAAGAAAAAGAAGTTACTAAATTAGTCGAAGTGACGCGTACGATTAATTTATCAAACCGTCATAAACTGCTCGGTAAAAATCCGGGTGTCAAAGGAATTAAAACGGGTTACACAAGAGCGGCCGGAAGATGTCTTGCTACGGCTTATTCTTACGGCGGAAAACAGATGATTATAATAGTTTTAAAAGCCAGAGACGTCGTAACCGATACGATGGCCCTGATAGATTGCGATAAATATTTAAACGCATCGAATATAGCTTTAAAATCGAGCGCGGAAAAACCAGCGGCCCTTTCTGGAAGCGAACCGCAGAAAACCAGCGTTACTTTATCCACGATAAGCGTTAGCCGTTAGTCTTATAATCACTACAATAAAAGAGTAAAGTATAATCAAATAAGAATAAAAATAAGAATAAGAGTTAAGAATTAAAATAACAATAACAATAAAAATAAGAATAAGAGTTAAGAATTAAAATAACAATAACAATAACAATAAAAATAAGAATGAGAATAAGAATTAAGAATAAAAATAAGAATAAGAATAAAAATAAAAATATTTTTTTAAAAAACTATAAAGTAAAATCAAATTCATCCGAAATATAATATGTAAGTTGAAAAATTCTCTTAGATAGAAGACGAGAGAACTAACCGCAGAAAAACGAAGAGCCACTCCCTCTTCGTTTTTTTGTTTTTCAGAAAGGCTTTTTTTAATCACACACTTTTAATCACACACTTTTTTTAAAACACACTTTTTTTAAAACACAATTAATTTTGCCGAATGGCAATAATCTTTGACTCCATTCCAAATAGTCGATTTATCTAACTTAAATAACGATTTTTCAATGGTTTTCAGGCACATTTTTGCCATTTTTTGACTTTCTGGAGCGGGCTCATCTTTTTTATACTCGCCGTCCTCTATTTAATTTCTTTTTCTTTTTTTCTTGAGATTTTTAAATATTTTTGTTATATTAGTCTGATATATTAAATCCAGTCTTATATTCTAAAAATATTATATCTGGACGGAATAAAGTTGGGGGTGTGTTTATGAATAAGGCGGTTATAATGGCCGGCGGATTCGGTACCCGCTTGAGACCGATTACCTGCACTAATATAAAACCTATGGTTCCGGTTGTGAATAAGCCGATGATGACTCATATCGTCGAGCTGCTCAAACGCTACGGCCTGAAAGACGTTTTATCGATATTATATTTTCAGCCCGAACAGGTTACTTCTCATTTCGGCGACGGTTCGTCGCACGGCATAAAGATGTCGTATGTATCCGCCACCGAGGATTATGGCACGGCCGGCTCCGTCGGCTTTTCGCGTAAGCATTTAAACGAGCCGTTTATAGTTATCTCCGGAGACGTGCTCACCGATTTTAATTTGAAAAACGCTATCGAATATCATAAATCGAAAAACGCCATGATAACCATCGTATTAACCCGCGTTGAAAATCCTTTGCAGTACGGCGTTGTAATAACCGACCGCGATGGAAGAATAACGCGCTTTTTAGAAAAGCCGTCATGGGGCGAGGTTTTTTCCGATACCGTCAATACCGGCATTTATATTATAGAGCCGGAGGCTTTAAAATACATACCTGAAGGCCGTGAATTCGATTTTTCAAAAGACCTCTTCCCTCTTTTATTAAAAAATAAAGAACCGCTTTATGGCTATATCGCTGACGGTTACTGGAAAGATATCGGCGATCTGTCCGAATATCTTCTCGCCCATCGCGATATTCTCGAAGGCCGCGTCAGCGTTAATATTCCAGGCACGCGCATGAATGTTATCGGTAAAGACGTAATAACCGGCGAAAACAGCGTTATCGAAGACCGCGTCGAGCTGCGCGGCGGCGTCGTCATCGGCAAAAACTGCCTTATCAAGCGCGGCGCGTCACTTGCAAATTCGGTGATCGGCGATAACTGCATAGTCGAATCAAACGCTAATATATCCGGCAGTATTATCTGGAACGACTGCTATATCGGCCAGCACGTGATCATCAAAGAAGCCATAATAGGCAGGCATTGCCGTATATTAAACAACGCTTATATATCAGAAGGCGTCGTGGTCGCTGACGAATGTCACATCGGCGAAGACACCATGCTCAAGGCTAATATTAAAATATGGCCGCATAAATTCGTTGACGCTGGTTCCACTCTTGCCACCAGTCTTGTATGGGGCGAAAAATGGAATAAATATCTTTTCGGCGCAACCGGTATTTCCGGCCTCGGCAATATCGAAATTACGCCTGAATTCGCCTCTAAAGTGGGCGCGGCCTGCGGCGCGTTCTTCGGCAAACAGGCCAATGTAGCCACTTCCCGCGATTCGCATAAAACTTCGCGCCTTATTAACCGCGCGCTTATATCGGGTATTTTATCGTGCGGCTGCAACGTTTACGATCTTCAGGTCATGCCGCCGCCCGTTGCCCGTTACCAGTTGCCGGCTAACAATCACAAATGTTGTATACACACTCGTAAATCGGCCGTAGATCCGAAACTTATCGAAATAAAATTTTACGATTCGAACGGTATGGCGCTTTCGGTCGCAAAACAGAAGGCCATCGAGCGTTTTTTCTTTAGAGAAGATTTCGCCCGCGCCGGCTGCGAAGATACCGGCACGATCCACTTTCCGCACCGTACGGTCGATATTTACTGCGAGGGCCTTTTAAAATTCATAAACACCGAAACTATAAAACAGTCGCCGTTTAAAATAGTTATCGATTACGCATACGGCGCGGCCTCTATTATATTTCCTCAAATATTGGGCCAGCTTGGCGTTGACGCGGTTTCATTAAACGCCTTCGTCGATGAAAAGCGTCTCACTCAGGACCCGCAGATGTTTTCCGCTTCGCTGCGTCAGCTTTCGAATATAGTGCAGTCGCTCGGCGCTGCTTTCGGCGTTATGTTCGATGCGAGCACCGAAAAAATACATCTGGTCGATGAAACCGGCCGAATTCTTACCGACGATATGCTTTTATCCATAATGAGCTATCTGGTAATGAAAACCTCCGGCCCCGGCACCGCGATAGCGGTTCCCGTCATCGCATCCAAGATCATCGAGGAAATGGCCGCCGGTTTTGGCTGCAAGGTGGTCAGGACTAAAACTATGCTGCGTAACATGATGGAAGCGGCGTTGAGTGAAAACGTAACTCTTGTTGGCGACGGTGTCGGCAGTTTCGGCTTTCCGGGTTTTCAGCCCGCATCGGACGGCATGGTAACTTTGTGCAAACTGCTCGAAATGCTCGCGGTAGTCAAAAAGCCGCTTTCTGAAATCGAAAAGGAAATTCCGGCCTCAAGGCTGATTAAAGTTCAACTGCCCTGTCCGTGGGAATGTAAGGGCACCGTTATGCGCAATCTTATCGAAGATACTAAAAATCTAAATATCGAGCTTATCGACGGCGTTAAAATTTGCTTCGATAATAACGACTGGATACTGATAATACCCGATCCGGACCGGCCGTTCTTCCATCTTTACGTTGAAACCGCGACGGAAGAATCGTCGAACCGCCTCATCAAACAGTATTCCGACAAGATAAGAAGCTGGCAGGCCTCAGCAGATACTTCGCAGGAGCAAAAATAAAAATATTTCAAAAAAAATAGTTGAATTTTTTTTTTACTTATGATATAATTAGTTCAACCAGCCAACTTAGCTCAGTTGGTAGAGCAGCGGTTTCGTAAACCGCAGGTCGCGGGTTCGACTCCCGTGGTTGGCTTCTACAAAACCCTCGCGAAAGCGGGGGTTTTTGGTTTTTATACGAAACTCTTTTTTTAATAATTTTTGGGAATTGGGCACAAATTGGGGACCACGCTTTGAAAGTGATTGATTTTCAACGGTTTTGAGGATGTCTTAAAAATGGCCTTTTGACGAGTTATTTCACGCCCGCTCAGTTAAGATAATTTTATCAGCTCCGCCATCTTTTCGGCGGCTTCTGCTTTCTTGTAATCGAATACGTGGGCGTATATGTTAAGCGTGGTCTTGATGTCGGCGTGGCCCAGAATGCCGCTGACGGTCTTGATATCGATGCCTTTCGATATCATCATCGAGGCCGCAGTATGCCGTAGGTCATGAAAGCGGATGTGAGGCAGGTTGTGCGCCCGAATCAGGCGGCCGAACCATCTTGATACGGAGTCCGGATACATCGGAGTTCCGTCTCATTGAGTAAAGAGAAGGTCACTCGCGTGCCATAAAGAGCCTACCTTTTCCCTGTGTCCGTTCTGCTCCATTCGATACTGCTCTAATAATCCTATTATGGGCTCAGGTATAGATGAGTCCATTCTAAAAAGGTAAATTTCCGAAAATTCGCAATATGTTTATGCGGGTTTTAAAGGCCGTTTTAAGGTGTTTTTATAGCGGACTTATAGATACCGTCTCGAGTGAACTGTCTTGGGCTCTTTAAAGATAACGCCCTTCTCAGTTACGGGTTCGTTAAAGACCTTCTTTGGACTTCCAGAAGAAGTATTTTCCGGTAAAGTCGAATTTACCGACGAGCGCCGCTCGACTATAGCTTCCATAATAAAGGAAGAGTTCGGAAACGTTCCTAAAGTTAAGAGACGGCCGAAGCTGAAGAAAGCGGTTTTAACTTCCGCCGGCAGTGATAAGAAACCCGAAAAAGTAAAAAAAGAAAAGGCCGTTAAAACTAAAAAGGTTAAGCCTGAAGGTCGCAAGTTCAAAGTCTCATCTAAGCTCGTAGTCACCAGGGCCACCAGAGCCGGCAAGTCGAGAAAAGAAAAAGTCGCTGTTAAGGTTGCGGCTCCTAAAGCCTCACGCGACCTGGATGCCGTCATTAAGCATCTGGCATACTCCGCTAAGCTGATTAAATTAGCCGACGCTCTGGATAAGCTCGCCTGCTAAAGTGGATACCTCGTGACAGAAAATTTTTATTGATAAATAAGCTTATTTATAATATAATATTCCCAATAGAAATTGCGAAGGTGTTTGTTATGAAAACTAATGAAATCACTGAATATACGGCGACCATGACCGGCAATCCCTTTCTCTACCGGGAAACGCGGATAGTCGTCAAGATGGTTTGCGCAGGGTATGACGACGGTTCGATACGCGACGAAGTCATTAACCGCAATGCCTTTCAGTGCGATAAAAAGAACACCAACCTCAAGCATCTTGCCGAAGTTAAACTTCGTTTATCCCTTCTTCCAGCTGATTGCGTAAAACTAATCGATGAGTCTGATACCGAAACGTCCAGGCTGATATTGTTTTATGCCCTGCTAGTCAGATACAGGCTATTACGGGAGTTCATGGCGGAGCTGCTATACGAAAAGCTACTGTTAATGGAACCGCTATTGAGGATTCCCGAAGTAGACATCTGGCTCGCGCATAAGAAGGAGCAGGACGATAAGGTCACCACATGGACTGAATCCACTATGAAGAAGGTTAAGCAGGTATTGTTGAAGATGGCGATGGAGTCGGGGTACTTGAAAAAAGAAAAGAGCGATTATCGGATACTGAACGTCATGGTGCCGAAGGTGTTGATAGATGAAATCCAGCGCAACCGTGATGATGCGTATCGAAAATATTTTTTGATAAGGTAGAGAGCATGGGTAAGATTGAAGAGCGCCTCGATAAAATACTAGACATCATTAAAGAGGATAATTTCCTGAAGAACAGAGGAATCGGGAATGAAATCGGTTTTTATATCTTCGACTACGAGCCGAAATATGAAGGCATAGTTCGCAGGCATACCGAATTTCTTATTAAACAGATGAAAAAAGTAAGACCCGAGGTCGTTATTTTAAACATCAGCATATACGACATCATCCTCGAAATATTACAGGAGAAAAAGCTGCTTGACAAATGCTTTGATATGGAAAAAAAGAAGGGGAAAGAAGCCCTTCACAAAGCAATGAAGCCGATAGTAAAACCGGAAGCGGTTATAGATAAAATTAAAGCTGCCTATGATGAAAGCACTCATAAACTTGTTTTTTTGACGGGAATAGGTTCTGCCTGGCCGCTCGTCAGGTCGCATACCATCCTGAATAATCTTCATCATGTGTTTGATAAAATTCCGCTTGTGGCGTTCTTCCCGGGGATGTACGACTGCAAGGAATTAAGGCTTTTCGGTTTGATTAAAGACGACAATTATTACCGAGCATTTCAGCTCGTCAAATAACAGAGGACCTATTACTGGAGGAACCATGAATATTAAAGACCTATTCCAGAAGGATATAACGAGAAATATCAACGGCGTTATCAAGGTCGGACAGGACGATAGCGAAAACATATTTCAGGAACTCGATGAATATGTAATTACAAAAGAGCTCGATAAAATATTTCATAAATTTTATGAGTTTTATACCTCTTCGCTTCAGAGACCTACAGACAAGATTGGCGTCTGGATTAGCGGCTTCTTTGGTTCCGGTAAATCGCACCTCTTAAAAATTTTATCTTACCTGCTCGAAAATCGTGAGGCAAAAAGCAAGCAGGCGCTTGATTTCTTTAAGGATAAAGTCGCCGACCAGATGCTTTATGGGCAGTTGAAAGTTTGCAGTCAGTCTTCATCCGACGTCATTCTTTTCAACATCGACAGCAAGGCTGACTCCGATTCTAAAAGCAAGAAAGATGCTATAGTAAGCGTATTTCTGAAAGTCTTCAATGAAAAATGCGGTTATTGCGGCGAGCTGCCTCAGGTTGCCGAATTCGAAAGAATGCTCGATGGTGAAGGAAAGTACGAAGAATTTAAAAAAATATTTACTCAGGTTCACGGTGAGTCATGGGAGGAATCTCGTTCCTCCTTCTTTTTGATTCAGGACGAAATCGTCGATTCTCTCATTAAAGCGTTCGGCATGACCTCTGAATCGGCTCATCGGTGGCTGGATAAATTGGATGACTGGTATAAAGAATCCATAAGCAAGTTTGCGGAGCTCGTCAGTAAGCACATTAAGGCTAAAGGAAAGAACCACCGGGTAATCTTTTTAGTCGACGAAGTCGGCCAGTATATTGCCGACAACCCGAACCTGATGTTGAATTTACAGACCGTCGTCGAAGACCTTGGTATAAAGTGCGGCGGCAATGCCTGGGTTATCGTTACTGCTCAGGACGATATTGACTCGCTGGTCGGAAGAATAAGAGATATGGATTTTTCCAAGATACAGGGGCGTTTTAACACTCGCCTGAATCTGTCGAGCGCAAATACCGACGAGGTAATTAAAAAAAGGCTTTTAACTAAGAAGCCGGAGGCGGTTTCGGAATTGACGGACATCTATAAGGAAAAGGAACCGACCTTAAAGAGCCAGCTATGCTTTTCTCAGAATACTACGGTTGAGCTTAAGAATTATAGTTCGTCGGAAGATTTCGTTACTGCATACCCGTTCGTTCCTTATCAGTTCACGCTTCTTCAAAGGGTATTCGAAGCCATAAGGCGAACCGGAGCGTCAGGCAAGCACCTCTCGCAGGGCGAACGCTCGATGCTCGATTCGTTCCAGGTTGCCGCGTGTGTTTACAAGGACAGAACGCCCGACATCCTGGTTCCGTTCTACACATTTTATTCGGCCATAGAAGGTTTTCTGGATGCCGCTATTAAGCGCGTTATCATGCAGGCCGCCGGCAATTCGAAACTTAAGGATTTTGACGTCGAAATTTTAAAGACCCTGTTCATGATTAAATACATAAAAGAGATAAAGCCGAACATTGATAATATTACGACGCTTTCATGCTCCGAAATTGACCAGGACAAGCTCCAGTTAAGAAAAAACATCGAGGCCGCTCTCGACCGGCTTGAAAAACAGACTCTGATTCAGCGTAATAACGATGAATACTACTTCCTTACCGATGAAGAACAGGATGTAAGCAGAGAAATTAAAAAGGTGACTTACGATGAACGCGAAGTCACCAACTATATTAATGATTTGATGTGGAATGAGGTTTACTCGGATAAAAAATACCGTTATAAAAACATCAAAGATTATTCATTTAATAGATTAGTTGATGATGTGGCGCACGGTCATCAGCAGAATGACATCACGATTAAAATCGTTACCCCGCATCATGATGACTATCAGTTATTTAACGACCTTAAATGCTTATATGAAACTGCCGATAATTCGACACTTCTGATTAAGATAGCCAGAGACAGCTTCTTTATAGATGAAATTTCGGAGATGCTAAAAACTGAAAAATATATCAGGACAAAGAATTCGATGTCTCTTCCCGATTCAATAAAAAAGATTCTTGAGTCGAAGGCGCAGGACAATACCAACCGCAAAACCCGTATCAAAAATATGCTGGTCGGATTGGTTGCCGGCGCAGATTACTACGTCTGCAACGAAAAATTCGAAGTTAAGCTTAAGGATGTGAAACTGGCCATCAATAATGGTCTTGAAAAACTTATAACTAACGTCTATACGAAATTATCTTATATAACATTATTTTTGAAGGACGAAAAAGACATCAAACGGATACTGACGGCGAATGAATTTGTTCAGACAGACCTTGACGGCAAGGAAGTGAACAGCCTTGCCAGAAAGGAAATGTTAGACTTCATCAATATGAAGGCTCATATAAACTTTAAAGTTACATTGAAAACCTTATACGAAAAATTTTCATTAAAGCCATATGGATGGCCGAATGTCGATATAGCGGGAGTAATGGCCACCCTTTTGCGGAAAGGCGAAATAATTCTATTCAAAGATTCTGAAACCGTCAGTCACACAGAAAAAGACCTGGCCGATAAGATTCTTAATCAGAATATGTTTGAAAAGTATGTAATATCGGTTAAAAAGAAATCGTCTCCGAAAGATGTATTGAACGCCCAGCAGTTATACCGTGATTATTTTAAAAAGGTAAATGTTCCATCAGAAGAGGCGGAATTATTCGAACTGCTGAAAACTGAGTTTGAGGGCAAGCACGTAGCGCTCAAAGAATTTAAATACGAATCTGAAAAGAATCGTTACCCCTGCTTGAAAATGATTGAAGCCGGCATTGAACTTCTATCAGATGCGCTTCAAATTAAGGATATGGCCGAGTTATTCGCTTGCATAACTTCCAGGTTCGATGATTTTAAAGACCACATCGATGACATGAGCGTTATTGAAGGTTTTTTTGCCTCGCAGCGCCGGCATTTCGATGACGCCCTCGAATGCAGGGAAATAGCTGAAAGCAATATCATTCATATAAGCGATGAAGCGGTACTAAGTAAGATTTCAGAGTTAAAAAAGATATTGAATATGCCTTCGCCGTATTCAAATATTCCCAGGTTATCGGATATTTGTAAAAGTATCAAAGAACATATTTCCAGGTTGATAGAAGAGAAGATGAAAGTTGTTGCAGGTGCTCTAGGTAAAGCACGCAAAGATTTCATAATCAATTGGGAAGAATTAGGGGTTAAGGATGTTTCAAATGACCCCATCGTTAATAAATTCGATATACTGGAATGCTCGATAAACAACTCTCAGACGCTTGATTCGCTGATTGCTCGTCAAAGCGATATTAAAAATCTGATAACCGATTCCAAGCAGTTTATCAATGATGTAATTGAAAGTATTCAAAAAAAACATGTTACTCCAGCTTCTGGAGGTAATTCCGTCGGTGCCGGTCCTGAGTTAAAAAAGGTTATTTTAAAGCAAACCATACCAGTGAGCCCTAAAGCGCTGACTAAAAAAATGTATTTGGAGACTCAACAGGATGTCGAAGATTATATTTCAGAACTCAAAATCAATCTGGAACAGCATATCAAAAATAATAAACGCATAGAAATTGTTTAAATTAAGGTGGTCATGTAATGGATACGTCGATATTGAAAAGATTTGCCATAAGCGCCAGACAGAAGCTCATAAATCAGATAAAGACCAGGGCGCACTTTTATAGCATTACGGAAGATGCCGCTCAGAATCTTAAAACGGTCACTACTACTGGTGATTCGATAACGATTAACGGCAAAACTTACAATCGACAGATAAAAGTTAAATGGGAAAACCTTAATAACTCCGTTAAATCAAAGGGGTTCGAGCAGGCTGTTGAAGAAGTAGCTTATACCTGGTTTAACAGGCTTATCGCGCTGCGTTTCATGGAGTGCAACGGATATATCGAGCGTGTCCTGTCATCGAGCACCGAAGGCCGTCATGACCCGGATATTATCATTCATGCCGAATCGCTTGACCTACCTGGCATCGATTCTGCGAAGGTAGCGAAGTTAAAGGATGAATCCAGGACCGAAGAACTTTATAGAATGCTTATAATCGCCAAGTGCAATCAGCTCCATAGCTGGATGCCTTTTATGTTTGAAAAGATTGACGATTCAAGAGATTATACCGAATTATTGCTTCCCGACGGTCTTTTAAATGAAGGGTCTATCGTTCGCGACCTTGTATCTGAAATACCCGAGGAAGACTGGAAAAATGTTGAAATTATCGGCTGGATGTATCAGTTCTACATGTTCGAAAGAAAAGACGAACTAATAAAAGCGAAAAAGAAATATAAAAACAATGAAATTCCAACAGTAACGCAACTCTATACTCCTGACTGGATGGTCAGGTATATGGTAGATAACACACTTGGGCGTTTATGGTTAGAGGCTTACCCAGATTCAAATTTACGTTCTAAAATGGAATTTTATATTGAGCCGAGAAACCTTACTGATGAAGAAAAAAAAGAAATTAAGGCTAATGCTTTTAACAGTATTAAACCAGAAGAAATTAAGTTTCTTGACCCCGCTTGTGGCTCGGGACATATCCTTGTTTATGCTTTTGATTTGTTATTTGAAATGTATAAAGAATCCGGCTATATTGAACGCGAAATACCCAAAATAATTTTAAAAAATAACCTTTATGGGCTTGATATAGATGAACGCGCCATCCAATTATCTTGCTTTTCTATATTAATGAAAGCAAGGTCAAAGACTCATAAAATATTTGATGATAACGCTTATCTGAATGTTCATTGTTTTGTAGAAACTAATAATATTGATGTAAATAACTCGAAAGTTGATTTATTAATTGAAAAATTTTTAAATTCTAAAACATACGGTTCTTTAATTAAAATACCAACTTTAGACTTAGATTCTATTGAAAAAGCCTTGAATCAGATGGAAAGCTCAGGAGATATGTATCAATGCTTGAACTCAGTCATACTGAAAAAGGTTACATTAATTGCTAATATATTGAACAGTAAATATCACTGTGTGGTTACAAATCCTCCTTATGTTGGAAATAAATATATGAATCCTGAAATTTCTATGTTTTTAGGTAAAAATTATTCTAATACAAAGACAGATTTGTTTTCAGCGTTTATAGAAAGATGTTTTGATTTTTCTTTAGAATCTGGATATTTGGGATTTGTTACACCATTTGTATGGATGTTTATTCAATCTTACGAAAAACTAAGAAAAGAAATTATTGGAAATAAAACGATTTTATCTTTAATACAATTAGAATATAATGCGTTTGAAGCCGCTTGTGTTCCGGCATGCACATATGTATTTAAAAATAAAATGATTAATGTTAATGGTGATTATATTAGATTAAGTGCTTTTTCTGGGGCTGATAATCAACCTATTAAAACACGTGAAGCTATCGGCAATCCAGATGTAACATATAGATATTCTTTAAAAACATCAGAATTTTCTAAAATCCCAGGTTTCCCAATAGCGTATTGGATAAGCAAAAAAATGATTAATGTTTTTAATGATAATACATGTCTCGAAAAATATTCAAAAGCTATTATTAAAGGTATATTTACCGGTAACAATGATCGTTTTATTAGATATTGGTATGAAGTTTCAAAAGAAGATTTTGATAATAGAAATTGGAATAAATACTCTAAAGGAGGTGCATTTAGAAGATGGTACGGCAACTTTGATAGTGTTATTAAATGGCATAATAATGCCTATGAATTAAAAAAATTCGACGGAAGTGGATTAGGGGCTTCGAAATATTATAATTTACATCATATAGTATGGTCTAAAATAACTTCTTTAAATATTAGCTTTAGATACGATGATTGTGATGTTTTTTTTGATGATGCTTCTCCATCAATAGTATTTAATGGTGATTGTGATTATTATACTTTAGCACTTGTTAATTCGAAAATAATATTAGAAATTGTAAAAATTCTTGCACCGACATTGAATTATCAAGCAGGAGAAATAAAAAAAATACCTGTTATTTTTTCATCTGAACATAACCAGGAAATTCGCGAAATTTGTAAAAAAAACATTGAAATTTCACGTCACGAATGGAACTCTTTTGAAATTGCATGGGACTTCGAAAAACATCCGTTTTTAAATTTTTCATCAATTCATACTTTGTCTGAAATTTTTGAAAACTGGAAAAATTTTACCGAAGACCAGTTTAATCAACTCAAAAAAAACGAAAAAGAGTTAAACCGCGTTTTTATTGATATTTATGGTCTTCAGGATGAAATGACGCCAGAAGTTGAAGATAAAGACGTCACTATCAGAAAAGCGGATAAAGAGCGTGAAATAAAATCTTTTATATCTTACGCAATCGGCTGTATGATGGGACGTTATTCTCTCGATAAAGAAGGCCTTATCTTTGCAGGCGGCGAATTTAACAAAGACAACTATAAAACCTATCAAGTTGACGACGACGGTATTATCCCGGTCCTCGGTGATGCATGGTTCAACGACGACATAGTCGCTCGTTTTATTGACTTCGTCAAAGTAACATTTGGTGAGAAAAACCTCACCCAGAATCTTGATTTTATAGCTGAGGCACTTGGCAAGACCTCAAATGAATCTACCGACCAAAAAATCCGTAAATACTTCTTGACCGAGTTTTATCGCGACCACCTTCAGACTTATCAAAAACGACCAATTTACTGGCTATTTACTTCAGGAAAGAAGCGGGCATTTAATGTATTGATTTACATGCATCGCTACACGCCGTCAATGCTCGCTAAAATCAGAGTTGATTACCTCTTGCAGTTGCTGGTTAAACTTGAAACCGAAAAACGCACGCTCGAAAACATATCGCAGAGCGGCGACGCCAAACAAAAAAAACAGAACGATAAACGACTCAAGGAAATCGATGAGCATATCGTCGAAATTCGTAAATATGACGAGTTGTTGAAGCACTTTGCCGATAAGAAAATAGAAATTGACCTCGATGATGGTGTCGCATACAACTATACAAGATTCGGTAACCCTGAGAAGGGCGGCGGGGACCTTGTTTATTACGACACTTACTTTAAGAAGGATGACCTGCTGAAGGCGTGTGAATGGAAGACTAAGAGTGCAGCCGACTCTGAGGGCGATGATGAGCAATGACTATAACCCACATACAAATTTTTAAAAAACGAAAAAGTCTTTTTGAGACCAGGCCCTCAACGAAGTTAAGTCAGATTGGTTGGGGAAAGTCAGAATTGAGATTGATGGGATATTATTTAGGGTATAAAAATGGTGCTGATGCTTTGGTTGAAAAAATATTGAACGATGATAGTTCAAAATCCTATGACACCTTGATATATCCAGTTCTCTTCTTATATAGGCACTATTTGGAATTAGTATTAAAGTACATTTATATTGTTTTTTCCAATGAGTCCACTGAAAATAAAATAAAATTTATTAAAGCCGTTAGTCATGATATCAATAAAGTTTGGCAACAAAAAGTAAAGCAGATATTGAAAAATAATGAGGTATGTGATGTAGATATTGATGTGGCGGAAAATTACATCAATGAATTTTCGCTTAAGGATGAAAATTCATTTTATTTCAGGTATCCTTTCGATAAGCATTTAAATATGGTAATAAATCATGAACAATGGATTGACATCGAAAACTTTAAAGACATAATGGATGAAATATATTTGTTTTTTGAAACATGTATTAATACTTTGCATGCTGAAAAAGATATTGAAAATGAGTTTTTAATTTTAGAACATGAATTGGATAAAATGCTTGATAATGAAATGAATCTGATAGAATACGAGCGCCAGCAAGAATATAATCAGATTATGGCCGAACAACATAAAGACATTTTAAAAGAATATGAAAAATGTTTTGGAATAATGCTTGAATGATAATAAGGTTCTAAGGTAATTATAATGCCATATTTTAAAAGTTAGTTTTAGAGGTTGAAAATGATTAAATTAATCGAAACCATAAATTATAAATGCTTACGACATATTGCACAAAAGTTGAGTAATTTTCATGTTCTTGTCGGGCCTAACGCAAGCGGAAAAACGACGTTTCTGGATGTTATCGCCTTTTTAGGAAGCCTCGTTTCGGATGGTGTCGATAAAGCGATTTCCGATAGAACGCAAAACTTTCATGACCTGGTATGGAAAGGCGAAAGCGATTTCTTCGAACTTGCAATAGAAGCTGAAATACCTGAAAAATATATAAAAACTTATAATGAATCGACATATAAAATTATTCGTTATCAAGTTCGAATCGGACTTATGAAAACCAATGAAATTGGTATTCTTGAAGAAAAATTATTGTTGAAACCATCTATCAAACGATTAATTCGTAATTCGGGACTTTTAATAGATAACGAGCCTTCTCCCCCGCAATCATTATTTACAAAGGATTTAACGGGTATTAAAACGATACTATGTAAAACACCAAAAGGGAACGACCATTTTAATTCTGAAGTGCCTGTAAAAGAAAAAAAATGGAGTCCGTCTTTCAAGTTTGGAGCTAAAAAAACCGCATTAGCTAATTTGCCGGAAGACAAATCGATGTTTCCGGTAACCATGTGGTTTAAAAAACTTTTAACTCAAGGAATTCAAAAAATAGTGCTAAATAGTCAGCTTATTCGTGTAGCAAGTCCTCCCGGACAGCCAAAAATGTTCAAATCCGATGGCTCCAATCTTCCGTGGGTTATTGAGGAACTTCGTACTACGGATAAAGATAGATTTCGGGATTGGATAAAGCATATTCAATGTGCATTGCCCGATATTATAGATATAATTACTATTGAGTTTCCCGATAATAAGCATCGATACTTAAAAATAGTTTACAAAAATAACATTGAAGTTCCCTCGTGGATGGCTTCAGATGGCACGCTTAGATTTTTAGCGTTGACGCTTCTGGCATATCTTCAAAATTTTAATGGAATATATTTAATTGAAGAACCTGAAAACGGAATTCATCCCAGTGCGATGGAATCCGTTTATCAGTCTTTATCTTCAGTATATGATGCTCAAATCTTTCTTGCGACACATTCGCCGGTTATATTAAGTATGTCCAAAACGAGTGATGTGTTATGTTTTAATAAAACCGATGGTGGCGCTACAGTGATTGTTTCGGGCAATGAACATCCCGCACTTAAAGATTGGAAGAATAATCCTAATTTAAGTATTCTTTTTGCTGGTGGGGTGCTGTAATGAAAAAAATTTTTCAAAAAGGTATTGCTTTACCTGTCGAGAAAGAAAAAGAACTTGTTGTTCTTGTTGCAGATAATACGATGAAAGAATCAATAAATAGTTTGTTATTAAATAGGCAAACATCGCTTGGAATATCAATTGCCAGAGATAAATTCGATATTTTCACTCATCCGGGGCATGACCCTGGATGTTGTAAAAATGGGGTTGATTTCTTAATGCCTCTTTCTTCAAGATATAAATATGCTTTAATGCTATTTGACTATGAAGGGAGTGGAAGTGAAGATAAAAGTGTGGAAGAAATTGAAGAAAAAATCAAGGTGAAACTAAGGCAAAATGGCTGGGCGGACCGTTCAGAAGTAATTGCTATTTACCCTGAACTTGAAAATTGGGTTTGGAGTAACTCGCCTTGTTTAAGTGGAATTATCGGCTGGAGAAATCAGCCAGTCGGATTACAACAATGGCTCTTAAATGAAGGATTCATTAAAAATTTACAGCAAATTAAGCCTCAACGCCCTAAAGAAGCTCTTGAAGCGGTATTGCAAAAAATCAAAAAGCCACGCTCTTCCTCGATATATAAAGAAATTGCCGAAAAAGTTAGCGTAAATGGTTGTCAAGATAGGGCTTTCAATAAATTTGTAGAGACTTTAAGGCTATGGTTTGAGCGCTAGGAGTTTAAAATTGAACTTAGATAAAATCAAACAGGGGATAGAAATTTTAATAAGTAAGCACAGCCAGAAACACGGTAAAGCCCGGCAGGTCATATTCTGGTATGACGATGGAGCCGCGTTTCGTGAAGACTTTGATGCGCTCGATATCGCCGGGTTTGAAAAAATCACCGTCGAAAAAAATGAGTTTCAGGTTAAACATCTGATTGAAAAAGAATTGAAATCTAAAAACATCATCGTTTATTCGCCTGAAGCGAAGCCGCCGGACGATGAGAACTGGCTGCTGGATATTTATTTATATTCAGATGAGTTTTCAGCTGATAAGGCTTCGGTCATTTATAATGACCTTGGATTGCATGACCGTTCATTAAGACAGGTAATCCAGAATAATCTTAAGTTTTTTGATAGTTCTAAGCGGTACCAGGCGATTAAAGCGCTTATCAATCAGGATATCAACGAAGCGGAGCTTGCCCTTTGTTTTATGGCGGTTCTGTCAGGCATTAAAAACACTGATGCCGATAGTATCGTCCGCGCCGTTTTATCCGGAGGGCTCGAAGCCGAAAGCAACGACAATTACCAGGATATTCAAAAGTATTATGAAATTAATAAGTTCTGGTTGCTGGTCGAACGTAAATATGGCTACAAAACCGATAAGAAATCGCTTAAAAATTTAATGATATGCTTTTTGATTACCCATTTCCATAACGATTATCGCGGCCTGGCTTTTCCGGCCGCCCTTAACAAGTTCCTGCTGGCCGTTCATAACAATGCTCATGTATTCGTTGATAACTGGGTTAATCATAAAATTGACGGAACTTCATACCGGCAATTCGCGGTTGAAATAGAAAGCGAAATAAATTTTAAAAATGTTATTAAAGGCCTCGACGTTAAAGACTATTTAGAGTGCTCGACATTCGATATTATAGATAAGGCGGTTATTCTGAGCATCATTAATGGACTGCTTGAAGGTTCCGCCGACCATGAAAAATTCAGGGGCATCATTGAAAAGCGCCGTAACATGACCTGGTATGAAAACTACTCTGATATTTATCTTGCGATTAATGCCGCCATTGACCTTTTCGAGTTGAAATCGAAGTATAATGACGGCTTCAAACATGCGACCGTCAATGAATTTTTTAAGGGATACTGCTCGGATTACTATAAGTTTGACCAGGCATACAGAAATTTTTACTTCTACTACGCTAAAACTAAGGTGGCCGATATCTTGAAGAATCTCGTTGAAAGAGTCGAAGACCTTTACGTTAATTGGTATCTGTTTAACCTGTCAAGTGAGTGGACCGCTTTGGTGAAGGAAGAAAACACTATCGCCGGAAAGCAATTGCAGAGCTGGGACCTGAAACTCGAAGGCATTAAAAGGCAGTTCGAGTTCTACAGGGAGCATATCGAAATTCCCGTTCTGGATAAAAACGACCGCGATAAAATTTTTATTATTATATCGGACGGCCTTCGTTTTGAAATTGCAGAAGAACTTTCCCGCCGCATCGATAAAGAAACGAGGACTGAAATCACTCTGACGTCGATGCTCGGAGTCATCCCATCATATACTCAACTGGGCATGGCATCGTTATTACCCCTTAAACACGTCAGAGAGGCTATTAGAGTGACCGATAACGGTCATGTAACGGTAAATGACCTTGACTCTTCCGGAATCGACAACAGGGATAAAATCCTTAAAGAAAAGCGACCCGATTCGGTCGCCATTAAGATTGATGAACTTATGGCCATGAATAGCGATAACGGAAGAAAATTTGTATCTGAAAATCGTGTATTTTATGTTTACGACGATTCTATTGATTCCATAGGCGATAATCCTCAGAGCGAGGCTCAAGTTTTTGAGGCGGTTGAAAATGCCATAAACAGATTGATTGCCGGCGTCAAGAAGATAATGAATCTCAACGGCAATAATATCGTAATAACTTCTGACCACGGTTTTATATATAGCCGGAAGCCGCTCGAAGAGAGCGACAGGGTTGAAGTCGATAGTTCAAACTATATAAGCAAAAATAAGCGTTTTATGCTGGGTAAACATCTCAATGGGCAGGAAGGAACGCTTAATATAGTCCTCGATTACCTCGGCAAACAAAATTCGGGGCTTTCGGTGATAGTCCCAAATGGCAACAACCGGTTTAAGGCTCAGGGCGGCGGCGTCAATTATGTCCATGGCGGAGCTTCGCTTCAGGAAGTCGTTATTCCGGTAATCAGCTGTCGGCACATTAAAGGAAAGAAATTAGATGGAATACCGCAGCGTAAGGTCGATATAACGCTGACTTCGACGATGCGTAAGATAACTAATAATCGATTCAGCGTTACCTTGTTTCAGAAGGATAGGTTAGAGGATAAACTTAAGCCGCGCGAACTCTCTATTGCTTTATATGATATAACGCCTGATGGTATTTACAGGATGATAAGTGATTCGAAAACGATTGTGTTCGACAGCGCATCGAAGAACGCCGACGAACGCGAGAAAAAAATTCAATTGACCGTTAAGAACGGAAACTATGAAAAGAGCAGGAATTATTATCTTGTAGCCAACGATGTCGATACGGATAGCGAATACATGAAAGAAATCTACAATATCAATATTGGGATTGGAAACGACTTTGACGATTTTTAAAAGGTTTTAAGGAGCCGTTATGGATGTTCTTGATTTGAAATTAAATGAGGTATTTCCTGGAAAGGTCGTCCGCAAAGACCTTACGAAACTTATTAAAGAAGGTGCGAACGTTCCTGTTTACGTTCTTGAGTATCTTCTTGGAATGTATTGCGCCACGTCTAACGAAGACGAGATAACCGAAGGCGTTAAGAGCGTTAAAAAGATTCTGGCGGAAAATTATGTCCGGCCCGATGAAGCCGAAAAGGTCAAGTCGAAGATAAAAGAATCCGGCCGCTATTCAATAATTGATAAAGTTACCGTCAGGCTCAACGAAAAAAAAGATATGTATGTCGCTACCCTTTTAAACCTGGGGATTAAGGACGTAGAAGTTTCCGCGAACTATGTAAAGGAGTTCGAAAAACTTCTTGCGGGCGGAATATGGTGTATTCTGCAAATCGAATATAACTTCAATGACGATACGAAATTTCATTCGCCGTTTGAAATACAGAGCCTGAAGCCTATCCAGATGCCTAACATGGATATGGACGAAGTCTTTGAAGGGCGTAAGAAGTTTACGAAAGAAGAATGGATTGACGTTCTGCTGCGCTCGGTGGGCATGGAGCCCGAACAGTTTAAATACCGTGAGAAGTGGCATCTGCTCGCACGAATGATTCCGCTATGCGAAAATAATTATAATCTTTGTGAACTTGGGCCGCGAGGAACGGGTAAGTCTCATATCTATAAAGAAATTTCGCCCAATTCGATTCTCGTTTCGGGCGGGCAGACGACGGTGGCGAACCTGTTTTATAATATGGCCTCCAAGACCGTCGGACTTGTCGGGCTCTGGGATGTAGTGGCTTTTGATGAGGTCGCCGGAATATCGTTTAAAGACCGAGACGGCGTTCAGATTATGAAGGATTTTATGGCGTCCGGTTCCTTCGCGCGAGGCAAGGATGCCATTTCTGCCAATGCTTCTATGGTGTTCGTCGGCAATATTAACCAGAGCGTCGAAACTCTTGTAAAGACATCCCACCTGTTCGAGCCATTTCCTGAAACGATGATTGATACGGCTTTCTTCGATAGGTTCCATAACTATATACCCGGCTGGGAAATACCCAAGATGCGACCTGAGTATTTTACCAATAAGTTCGGATTCATTGTCGATTATCTTGCTGAGTTCTTAAGAGAAATGCGTAAGCGTAATTTCTCTGACTCTATTACTAAATTCTTTAAACTCGGCAGCAATCTTAACCAGCGTGACGTTATAGCGGTTAAAAAGACTGTTTCGGGGATGCTTAAACTTCTATTCCCCGACGAAAAATATACTATCGACAACGTTAAGGAATGCCTGACCTATGCGCTTGAAACCCGCCGCAGGATAAAAGAACAATTAAAGAAGCTCGGCGGAATGGAATTTTACGATGTCCATTTCTCGTATATCGATAACGAATCCTTCGACGAGTTTTTCGTTTCAGTGCCGGAACAGGGCGGCAATGTTCTCATTCCGGAAGGGGTAGGCAAGGCCGGACATATCTATACCGTTGCTCGCGGCGACAGCGATATGTTCGGCGTTTATAAACTCGAACTTCAAATCCTGGATGGTTCTGGTAAATTCGTTAAGACCGGCGCTGGAAAGTCAGTTAATGTAAAGGAAAGCATCAACACGGGCTTTAACTATTTCAAGGCTAACGCATCGCGAATCAGCGCCACCATAAAGACCGATAATAAAGACTTCATGATTCATATCATCGACCTTCAGGGGGCTGGCGCCTCTGATGAACTATCCCTGACCACCCTTATTACTTTATGCTCGGGCATCTTAAATAAACCCATTCAGGAACAGATGGCCGTTATAGGTTCGATGACCCTGGGCGGCACCATCGCTTCGCTCGATAACCTCGCCAATACCTTACAGGTTGCCTGCGATGCCGGTGCCCGTAAAATCCTTCTTCCAATGTCGTCGGTATCTCAGATTCCGACCGTTCCTGCGGACCTGTTCTCGAAGTTCCAGATTTCGTTCTATGCCGACCCGATAGACGCTGTGTTTAAGGCGCTGGGGGTTAGTTAAAATGGCAAATAAATGGATATTGTGTTTTCCAATTTATAATTTAAAGATTTCTGAAGAGTTAAAAGGTGAATATCAGATAGAGCAAGTCCGTTTCGTATCAGCGGACAAAATATCGCGTATCAGAAACAAAATAGGATTTAAAAGCCCTATTTCATCTTATGTAAAAAAACAAAAATGGATGAAAATATTTAACTATAAATTTTTTAGCAAAGCAGAAACATATGCGATAATAAAAACTAACAATGACGGTCTTGTATCACTCGACAGAGAGTTTAAACAAATTGAAGATTCTGTTTTTATTTTAGCTTCTTCGCAATTTTTTAGAGTAGATAGAAGAAGAAGATATTTTTTTGGCAATCCATATACTGATGCAACACTTAATTTGCAGGATGAAATTTTATGTTACGATATTCAAAAAGATTTATTTGAAAGCAAGGGCATACATTTTCCAACTTGTGAATATTTACTTGATAATAAATGGGCCAAATACATTAAAAATCATTTTTTTCCATATTTAATTAAAATATTAAATAAAGATTTCGGCGCTATAAATGAAAATTGGAAATTTTCAATCAGAAATGCTGCAATTTTAGCGGGTAAAAGTCAACTTACACATAAAATTCACGATTCATTTTTATATAACATGATTGCTATTGAATCATTATTATCCTCCAAAATTGATGATATTATTGATAATGTTGTTGGGATGTTTGGATGGATGACAAATAATGAAACTGAATATTGGGCAAAACTTATGGATGGCTTATACAAGAAAAGATGTAAATACGTTCATACGGGCGAGTATAAGGATATTAACTCAGATGATTTAGCGAATTCAGACCAAATTCTTTTTAATATTCTTTATAATATATGTCGCCTTACTAAAGTAATAAAATCTCAAAGTGATATTATCAATCTTTCGAAAAGTGTGTCCGCAATGAAACTCCTTAACGTTAAGATTAAAAGAGCTCTACATTTAAAATTTGTGAGGGGGAAAAAAATATCATCCCCTTCAAGGCATTGGATGGAATGAAAATATGGCCAATGGAAACATTGATATAACTCTTAGACCTTTGAGATTTGCTTTTTTAGTTCCGCCAGGCGATAAAAAGGTCTTGCTGGAAGCTATAAATATAAATACATTGCTCTGGGGAGGCATTTATAATCCGATAATTCCGGTTTATAATAGTATCCCAGAAATTTGGCGTGACAAATATTTTGACGTAGAAGATATTGATAAAATTCTTTCGGGCTATATCGAAGCATTTGATCCGGATATTATTGTGAAATTTGGTGATATTGACCAAATAAACTTTGAAATCGGAAGCCGAAAAATTATTGATTCTTCGGAATTAATTGACAGAAATACAAATATTTATGGATGCAATATTTTAGAAATAAGTGACTATTTATTAGATAATGCGAGACAACAGTATGAAAAAATGATAATTCCAATTTTTGATGTTCAAAATGAATTATTTTTAACAGCATTATTTGGAAAACTTGCGTTTGAAAATGAAAAATCATTATTAAAAGGAATCGTTCAAAATTTTCCCGAGAGTCCAAAGAATTTAAGTAATGAGTTTTATAAGTGGCACGCAGCGAGAAATAATTATATCTTATTCCTTAATACTTTCAATATCAAAAGGTTTTCGAAGAATGGAGTTCATAACAACTACTTTTATTTGCTTGACCAAGAAAATTATTCCGATATTATTGATTTTTGGAATTTGCGTGCAACAGGAATTAATATCTGGCCTGTTCCAAGTAACTTTTCAGATGACGATATTAAAAAATATGCGGATTTTGCTTGCAAGGCATATGTCCCGGATTTCTTTACTGATAATGTTCGTTGCCATGTTTTTATTATAAAAAGTCGTTCAATTTCGGATGATAAAATTCTTAAGCATATCGCAGGTTTATTTAAATCTTATTATAATTCTATTTCACCTCAGGTTGATGTTGGTATTCAACTATTTTTTCCTTGTATAAATAAAGATAATAATAATTTTTCTCGATTCGAAGTAGATAATAAAAATCAAAGTTTTTCTGATTACCATTCATCAATAAATATCACTCCTTTATTGCCTTGTTTTATCAATCGATACTCAGAATATCGGCCGATTTATTGTTCGAATGATTTCAAACTAAATATTCATCATGATGATTTTTTAGTTCCTGAAGTTTTACCTCGCTCTTTAAATACTTATGGTCTTAGTTTTTTCTCATCTTTTGATAATAAATATTTGGTCAAAAATTCAGGTGAAATATCATATTTTGTAAATCGATTAGATTCAGAAATTGAAATGAAAATTCCTAGCTCTGAGAGCATATTTTTGAATTGGTTTAGAGGCAGAGACTGGAATTGTGATTTTTCGTCAGCAGGTAAGAGCGCCAAGCAAATGCTAAAGCAGGTCGGCACTTTACATAAAGTGTCAGTTTTAGCTAAAAGTGATTTAATCAAATTATTGACGGACGTTTCGGAAACCAGTTGTAATGCAGAGAGCCTTAATGGGAAACTTAACAAGATATACAATCATGAAAACAATTGCAAAAATGAACTGTTGGGGAAGATATTCAAAAACTATAATAGTCGCGATAGTAAAAATTATAATCCTAAAGTTATAATTCAAGACTTAATTAAAATGAATATAATAAAGTTAGGAGTTGAAATCCAATGCCCGCATTGCAGCAAGCGTGGTTGGCATTCATTAAAAACTTTTGATTATGAAGTTCAATGCCCGAATTGCTTAGATAGATTTGAAATACCATCCCATTCTCCCCAAGATGTTAAATGGTCGTATCGCGTTATCGGCCCTTTTAGCGATATAAAAAAATCTGATGGTGCTTTGTCTGTTTTATTAGCATTAAGGTTTTTTTCAAGCATTTTGGAACTTAAGACTACCCCTATAATTGGAACAATTTTAAAGAATAAAGATAAAAAAATTAACTTTGAAGTTGACCTAGCTATGTTTGTGAAAACCGACATGCATTCAGAAGAAAATCATTATGATACCTTATTTGTTGAATGTAAATCTTATAATGAATTTACTCAAGATGATTTTTCGCGAATGGAAACGATAGTTAATTGTTTTCCCGGAGTTACTGTCGTTTTTGCCAAATTAGGAAGTAATTTAAATTCAACAGAAATAGAGTTGCTTGAAAAATTTATTAATTTAAACAGAAATATATTTAAGCAGACTAAACTTTATAACGACGTAATAATTTTGACTGGCGAAGAATTGTTTTTAAATAAAACTATACTGACGTTAAGCCTCAATGACCAGCCTGAATTTTTAAAAAGGCGTTTATATTGGCAAAATATTAGTCCGCTTTGTGAATGGACTCAAAAGAAGTATCTTAAAATTCAGCCTTGGCCTAAGTGGTTAAATGATTATTATGATTCAACCTCTTCCCAAAATAAAAATTTAACTAAAAACTGATTTCTTAATATTCAAAAAGTTTTTTATGGAGTTCTAACATGCCAATATCCGCCATTTTAAAAAAGAAAGTCTTACTCGAACGTCTTAAAATGCACGAATGGGAAGACTTCGAAGTTAAAGCTGCTAAAAACGAAGTGCCGAAGAGCGCCTGGGAAACCGTCAGCTCATTTTCAAATACCGAAGGCGGCAATCTTGTATTCGGTATTAAGGATAATGGTGGAGGCAAGTTCGAGATTACCGGTGTCGAGAACGTCGAAAAGCTTCAGAATGACTTTCTTTCAACTCTGCGCGGTGAAAAGTTCAATATTCAGCTGTCCTCTAAGGCTCATATTCTTGACTTCGATGGCAAGAAGGTCCTGCTGTTCCACATAAACTCGATGCCGCGAAACTGTAAGCCGATTTACTTCGGCGGCGATATCCGCAATACATACATAAGGCGCGGCAGCGGCGACTATAAATGCAGCCGTGAGGAAGTTAACCGGATGTTGCGTGAGGCGTCAGAGTTTTCTTCCGATTCTATGATACTTGAAGGATACGGCGTCAAGGATATCGATTCGAAAACAGTATCAGAATATAAGAATTTGCTTGAATTAAGACTACCCGAGAGCCTCTTTCATAAGTTAAAAACGGCGGAACTGCTTATGAAGCTCGGATGTCTGAAAGTTAATCCGGTTTCAGGCAAGGAAGAACTGACCATGGCCGGACTTCTTGTATTCGGGAAGGAAGATAGTATCCGCAGTCGTTTTCCGGCCTATGAGTTCGACATTTACCTGATACGTTCCCGTGAAAAAGGGTTTCCTGATATTCGCTGGGATGACCGGAAGATTTATGAAGTCAATCTCTTCCAGACCTTCTATGAGGCTATGAACTACATAAAAAGCAAGGTCGAGATTCCCTTCATGATGGAACCTGACAATATAACCAGAACCGAGAACGTTCCTATCGTGATTGCCATGCGCGAGGCCCTGGTCAATGTTTTAATACATCGTGACTACTTCGACAATACCCAGGCCAGAATGAGAATTTTTAACGATAGAATCGAGACCTACAACGCCGGCGCTGCACCCAAGACCGTCGAAGAAATAATAAGCAACGAGGCCACTGCACCTCGTAATCCCTTGATAGCAAAACTTTTTCGCATGGTAGGATTTGCCGAAACCGCCGGCAGTGGAATGCTTAAGATTTTTAGCGCATGGAAGCAGCTGAATTATAAGACGCCGGTTATCGATAATAATGTCGCTAATTATTATTTCAAGATGACGTTCCCGATGGAAGAAAAACGTTCGGTCATTAAGTTGGTACCCGGTCAGCATCAAGTCGGCACCAAGTCGGGACCAAGTCGGGACCAAGTTGGGACTAAGTTGGGACTAAGTTCGGAATCTCTTGAAATCCTTAAATGTTGCGTTCAGCCACGGTCGATGGTAGAAATAATGTCGCTGTTTCAATTAAATAATAGGACTAAGTTCAGGAATAAATATATCGTCCCATTGATTGATGATGGCCTGCTCGAACTAACCGTGCCTGATAAACCCAACAGTTCCAAACAAAAATATGTTACGACCGACAAAGGTAAAAAAGTTATCTCGTGAATTTTTGATAGGCCTGGAGCTCAAATAATATTTTCCGGCGGGTAAATCGATGGGTAAGAAAAAAGTGCATGACGAACTCCTTTCAAGTATTCTGCCACTGGCGAGGCGAATAGCCGCACTTCAAAAAGAAGCGGCTAAACTTGGTTTGTTTATGGATGAACGCGAGCTCATAAAATGCGCCGGATGCGACCTCGTGGAAGATGTAACGTTCGATGGACGCCTTGTGACTTATCATCGGGGTTCCAGGAGTTCTAACGACAGCGGATTGCGGTTTAAAAAGAAGTGGAAAAATATTTATAAATGTCCGGTATGCGGGACTAAAAATAAAATCAAAAATCTTGATTAGAGGCAATGTTTTGGAAATAAGCACTTTCGACCACATAAAAAATCTGGTGATAATAGCCATGGTTTCGGATGACGAGCTTATGGCGCTAAGAAAGTCCCTCTGGCCCTTATCGGCAAAATAAAAGAATACAGGTCATATCACGAGCAGGACTATAGCTCGCTTAAAGACACGGTTAAAAAAAGCGCCGTGCTTAAAGATTTCGACTATTATTTCGATTACGTGGCCGCCATGGCGGATAAATTAGAAGCCCCTGGGGTAATATAACCGCCACTTTTTCGAGTACCCTTTTTCTTTTATCTGGTGCGTTAGATAAAAATCAAATTCTATGGCGAATTTTTTCAGAAGATTAATTTGCGTTTCTTTGTAGCCGGCTTTTTCAAGATAAAAACCAATGGCCTGATGATAGGGATAGACGTAGTTCAGCCGTTTGAGCATAGCCGTGAGTTTATTAACCGATACGCGCTCCCGAGCGGCCTTGTATGCCCGTAAAACTTCAAACACTCCGCCGGCATAGGCTGGCCTGACGGTTATGTCGATTAGCGTTCGTTCGAGGCTGGTGACGGATATTTTTTCACCATCCGGGCCGGTCATTTCAATAACGCCAGTCTTTTTCGTATACATTCCGTTCAATAAATAAATTTTAAACTCTTCATAAGCGGCGAAATTGTTGGTTATCCGTTGCTTATTGGTGAAGGCGTGGTTGATTCGTTCCTGGACTAATTCGCTGTCGCGGAAGGCTTTAGCGGGCTGTTCGAAGTTGATATAGACGGACCGGGGGACCTGGTCCGTAAGTTCGTGTAAATAAACCGCCGTATAATGGGTGAAGTAAGAATCAGGATAAAATGTCGAGGCGATTTGGTATAAGGAGGGTGTTCCGCCCCAGACGTATCTGACGATTTTTTGTATGGGAAACTTAAACGTCAACTCACGAAGTTTTCCGTGTTCCTTTAAAAAATTTATAAATTTAAGGACGGTTATCGTGTGTGCCAGGTTCCAGGTCTTAAAGTTATCTTTAAATATTTTTTCTATAGCAGTCCGCTTAAAAATGGTTTCGGGCTGTGATTCGAAAAATTCCAATATATTTGATTTAGCCGCTTCGAGCCTTGATAAAGCCATATTTCGTTTTCCTTTGCCGCCTTCGTTTTAACTTGTATATATACTTATTATAACAAATATTTTTAGTTTAAGCAATACCTTTCATCATGGCTGTAAATAATGGAAAACAAGGAAAAAACTGAAATGTAATATCTTGTCTTTAGTATGTATATATACAAGTTAAACATATGAACAAAGGCTTTCGAATTAAAGGCTTAAAAATTCTTAAAGAAGATACTGATTTATTGAAAATACCAACATATAAAAGGTTTTTAAAGCGCTTGCCTTGAAAACCCTATTAAAACCTGAATCGAACTTGGCACCAAATTGGCACCACTTTTAACAAAATTAGACCTAAGGACCGCTAATCAGACTTAAACGGTAAAAAATAAAACCGTTGATAAAAAAAGGCTTTCAAAGATAACCCAACTTGACCCAACTCCGAAAATCAAAATCGTAAACCCTGGGGCCGCGGGTTCAAATCCAGTGGCTGGCTCTTATAAACTGATTAAAGGAATAATAAACAACTTGAAATTTTCGAATTTTTATAGTATAATTTGATTAGAAATGAATGTATATGTAATTAAAATACAGTAAAAACTAATCATCGAGCGGGTTAAATTATGGATAAACTGGTAAAATTTTTAAAACAAAATAAGGGATATGCAAGGTCAAAAGATCTTGTCGCCGCTGGCATATATACAAGAAATATCGCTAAAGCTCTCGCCGATAAAGTTATTTCCAAGATCAAGCCCGGATTGTATAAATTGTCGAATTATAATGTTCGTGAAAATTCCGGACTGGTAGATGTATGCAATGCCAATCCTTCGATCGTGATATGTCTGATTTCCGCTCTCGAGTATTATGGCATGACGCTTCAAAACCCTTCGGTTATCTATGCGGCCATTCCCAACAGCGGCAGAAAAATAACGCTTTCTTACCCGCCTGTAAACTTCTTTTATTTTTCGAAAAGACTGCATGAGCTGGGAATCATAAAGGCATCTGCCGCCGGAGGCGCCATCAGAGTATATGAACTCGAAAAAACCATATGCGATCTTTTCAGGTTCAGAAAGAAGATTGGCGAAGATATCGCAATAGAAGGGCTCAAAAACTATATTAGAAAAAATAAATATGACATCGGTAAATTGCTTGATTATGCTGCGAAATGCAGGGTGAAAAATATAATAACTCCTTATCTCAAGGCGCTCGTCGAGCAATGAGGTTATGAATTGAGTAAGAAAACTATAAAAAATACAGCTGCTTCAGTAAAAGAGAAACTTTTGAACCTGGCCCATAAAGGCGGCCGGATATTCGATTCGATACTGACGCAATATTTCCAGGAAAGACTTTTATACAGGCTTTCAATTTCAAGGTATCGCGAGCAATTCGTTTTGAAAGGCGCGTTGCTTTTCGTTTCGTATGAAATCGCCGGAACCAGGCCGACCAAAGATATAGATTTACTTGCAAGGTCAACATCGAACGAAACCGAAAGCATTGTCAAAAAAATCAAAGAGATTCTTCAGATCACCTGCGAAGACGGCGTAACTTTCAATAGTGAAGGCATAAGCATTGAAAAAATAAATAAAGATGCCGATTACGCCGGGGCGCGAATCACACTGTCGGCAACGCTTGAAAAAGCCGAAAAAAATATCCAAATCGATATGGGATTTGGGGACGTTATAGTTTCTGGACCTGTTCTGATTGAATACCCGGTATTACTGGAACAAAATCCGCGTCCTGAAATTTACGTTTATTCTTTGTCATCCGCCATTTCTGAGAAACTTGAAGCAGTAGCCAAACTCGGATTTCTAAATAGCAGGATGAAGGATTTCTATGATATCGCATTTTTATCCAAAACCAATCTACTCAAAATGAGCGATCTTTATGAGGCAATAACCAGAACATTTGAAAACAGAAAAACTTTAATCGGCAGCCTCGATATTGTTTTTAGCGATGATTTCGCGGCTTCAAGGGAAAATCAGGAAAAATGGTCGGTATTTGCTAACGCTAATGGCGGCTGGATAGTTTTCGGCGTCGTTGCCACAAAAGACGATTACCAGCCGGTTGGCGTCGAACTCGTCGATAAGGTCCAGAACGACTTTCTAAGCGCGCTTCGAGCGGACGACAAGGTAAACCATGATATCGCGTATTCCGCGAGGCGGCAATCAATTTGCTCATTCATCAAGATTATGGCGATCACAGCAGAAAGGCGGTCATCAAATTTTATAAGGATGTCGTCTGGCTCTGGAATCCCGGCGACGTATTCGGTAACTATGCGAACCTTATGGAACCGGGCGAAAAAGAAGCGCGCAATCCGAAGATCGCGGCAGCGTTCAGGCGCCTTGCATTATGCGAGCAGGCCGGAACCGGGCTTCGCATGATGAAGGCACAGTGGGTGGAGCAGGGACATCCGGAACCGGAGTATGTAAATGATCGCGGAAGAAAAGCGTTCGAATTCAGGCTACCGCTGGTTGAGGCTAAAAAAGATGAAAAGCCTTACCAGAAGACAAAAGTTGATAAAACGACCGCTCAAGTAACCGAACAAGTAAAATTATTATTGAAAATTGTTTCGACCGAACCGGCAAGCGTATCTGAGCTTATGGAAAATCTTCAGAATTTTAAACGTTCGCAAGAAGTTCGCCCGCTATCTCATAACTTTCAAGGCGCATCAAACTTTCTCCACTCGAGCCAAAACTCATAAAATTCATGCTGCCGTACCAGACTATGCGGCGGTCGATTATCGCGTATTTCTGATGCATATTCTTTTTATATGAGACCTTAACGTGCGCGTCTTCTAATAATCCGGCAAGTTCCGCGACGATCCTTCCGCTATCTTCCTTGTAATCATCCGGCGGCCTGGTCACAACGGATATATCCGCACCCTGAGCGGCTGCAATGGAAAGATTTTTAATAACCAGCCTCGTTCTTGCGGGTTTCATGAAAGGACTGAGGATTACGACCTCCCTCGAAGCAGAGGTGATATCGTTTGAAAATACAGGCCAGAAAGTCTTTTCGTCAAAAATAATATCAGCCTTTTCAGACGCGGTACCTCATATTTTTCAAGACGCCGGCGCAATGTTTCGACTTCAGAACCGAGTCTTGTACATTCGGATTTTAATTTTTCATTCTCCGTTTTAAGCTGATTGATATCCATATCACTTATTTTTTATCTTCCGGTTTTATGTCGTAAGTATTGGAAACCCAATCTTTCTGTCTGTAGGCGACGGAAACTCTTATGGGCACGCCGTAGTCGTCATATTTCCATATAAAGATCGCCGCGTCCTGGATGCTCGTGCCGAGCGTTTCGGCGTAGTAGCCGCTGCCGGGAGCCAGAGAACCTTCTGCTAAGGCCTTCTGCGGCAATATCGCGTTTCCGCCGGCGCCGCCGTTGAGTATCGCGTAACCGAGGAAAAAAATCGAGGATACGAATAATACCGCCATTACCTTCCAGAATTTTGAATTGAAATCGTTCATAATAATGCCTCCGATTATATATTTTTATCCTGATGGTTTTTTCGGTCGAAAATAAAACAGGGCGTTTTATTTTACAGGCCCGAACCGCATAGTATGATGTTATATGATATGATATTTTCCTTTAAATTTCAATGTATTTAAATATGAGATTTAAATTTGAATTAAATTTGACATGTATTTAAATTTGAATTGAATTGAATTTGAATTAAATTCGATTGTCGTGCAAAACGCTAAGGGCGGGCAGGAAAATGCCGATATGTTAAAGGGCATGAAGTAATTTAACGCGTTTGCGGCCTGAATTTGTAACTGAATTTGCATCTGAATTTGTAAATTAAAAAAAACGATTAGAAAATTAGTGAAAATTATCATTTTGAGAGGTTTTTTGATGAGACGGACGGCGTTTGTAATAGTTATGGCTATAATGTCAGCGGCCTTTATTTTAAATCAGCCGCCGGCGCGGGCGCAGTCTGAAAAAAAGCCCGATGCGCAGCTTATTATCGATGCCGATCGTCAGAGCTATGTGGATATAAAAAATCTTATCGATAAAGGCGCGGACGTTAATTATAAAGACGCCGGCGGAGCGACGCCGCTTATGAAGGCGGCTTACCACGGCGATCTTGCGCTGGTAAAACTTCTTGTCGAAAAAGGCGCGGATGTCAGGGCCGCCGATAACGAAGGCATTACGGTTCTTATGAACGCGGCGTCATCGTCTAATCTCGAAATAGTAAAACTTTTCGTAACTAAAGGCGCCGACGTCAACGCCCGCGACAGCGGCGGGGCAAGCGCCCTTATGTACGCCGCGCTTTCCGCGCGTGACGAAACGACGACTTCCGAATTTCTCGTTACTAACGGCGCCGATCCGGGCGCCCGCGATTCGCAGGGGTACAGCGCTTATACCATCGCGTTGAACCGGGGCAAGTCCGAACTTGCCGGATACCTTAAAAACCTTCCGGCCGGCGAAGATCCGTTTATGAAATATGCCTTATATTCGCTCGGTGGACTCGTTTTGCTTCTCATAATAAAACTGATTTTTAATAAATTCATGGGCAGAACCGCGCTGCAACAGCCAAAGCAGCAACAGCAGCAGAAAAAAGCGGCGGCGCAAGGCTCGTCCGGCGCGGTCGGCGGGACTGGTTCGGCCGGCGGGGCTTTTAAAACGGATGAATCCGAAAAAAATTCAGCCGATCTTTTTGACGCTTTAGCCCGCGGCGATTTAGACACATTGAAAAACGCCGTTGCCGCAGACGCTATCGATTCGCTCGATTCCTCTGGAAACTCGCTTTTAATGGCCGCGGCCGGACGCGGTCTCGACGATATCGCCGCTTTTCTTATCGAAAAGAAAGCGGATGTTAATTTTCAGGATGCCTCCGGCCAGAACGCCCTTATGTGCGCCGCGCACTCCGGCGGCATAAGCACGGTGAGGCTTTTAGTGGGCGCAGGAGCGGATGTGAACCTTCGCGATAACGACGGCCGCACGGCTTATGCTATTGCAAGCGATAAGGGAAACCGGAAAATAATGAATTTTTTAAAAACCGCCGGGGCGGACGATGCACTCACCGATAATGCCGGCATAGATAACACCGGCACAGATAACGCGCGCGTCGACGATGCCGGCGCAGGTAACGCCGGCATAGATAATGCCGGAACCGGGGTTAACAGCGATAACAACGCCGGCGTAAAGGCCGGTTCGTCCGCCGCTGGAACTTCGCCCGTGACGGGAAAAAGTAAAGAAACGCCCGATTCGCGTCTGAGCGGCGAACTTTGCGCCGCCGTTTCCGAAGGCGATCTTGATAAAATGCTTAAACTCATATCTAAAAACGCCGATGTAAACGCGGCCGATAAAAATGGAACGACCGCGCTTATGCTTGCGGCCGCCAGCGGCCGACTCGATTTAATCAAAGCTCTTATAGAGGCGAAGGCCGAGGTGAACGCCCGCAACGCTAAAGGGCTTACGCCCGTTATTATCGCCGCAGGCAGGGGACACGCCAGGGCGGCGGCTTTTCTTATAAAAGCCGGGGCCGACTTTAACGCCAGAACAAAAAACGGAGTGACCGCTTTAAAATTCGCGGTTGAAAAAGGATTCGGCGATGTCGCGGCCGTGCTGAAAAAAGCGGGCGCGAAAGAGTAAGTTTATTATTATCCAAAATATTAAATTGATTTATTTTCCGAAATATGATAGAATGAACAAAAAATTCTTATATTAAGGAGAATACATTAATTTGTATTGATGCTTGTATGCACTTATTAAAAATAATTTTAAACTTATTGCCCAAATCATCTGTAGTGATCACTAAAAAAAAATACGGTTTTAATAAACTTTCTTTATTCTGCTTTTTTGCTTTTCTGTTCCTGACCTGCGCTTATACGGTATTTGCCTACGATGTCGAGCAAAATCCCGACGTTAAATTCGAAAATCACGTCAGACAGATAGTCGCCGAAGAAGTTAACCGGGCGTTTGAAAAATATGGCGGCGCATCAAAAAATTCACTTAAACCCGCCGAACTCTCAAACGTTTTGATCCCCATTATTACCGAACAGGTCGTTAAACGCTCGATACCTCTTATTACAGGCTCCAGCGGCGCGGCGGCCTCCCAGAGCTCTTCCGATTCGCTCATATTGGCTAAAATCAAAAATAAATTGATAACGGCTAACGATGCAATCGATGAATATCTTAAACTTCCACAAAATTCAAGGGTTTTCTTAAATACTTTCGATAAACTGAAGAGCTTTTTGACTGAAGTTGTCATTGTTAACCAGATTGTAATAATGGAAGCGGAAGCTAAGGCGCTCGCGGCACGCGAAGAATTAAAAATCCAGGTAGAGAAGGCTTTCGAAAATCTTCTCATTGAAAGTTATTATAAACAGATCAAAGACGACATTATTAAATCGGTTACCATAACGGAACCCGATATTCTTAAATTTTACGAAGATAATAAACAGGCGCGCTTTCAAATCAAAGATTGCGTAACGCTGGCTAATATCTTCGTCAAATACAATCCCGACGATTCAAACTCGATTCAACTCGCCCGCACCCGTATTGAAAAAGCCAAGATGGAACTCGATCTCGGCACTCATTTTGAAAAAGTATGGGAGAAGCATTCAGACGATAAAACACATAAAAACGGAGTGCTTGGAACTTTCAGACGCGACATGTACAGCGATAATTCAATAATTAACGAAGCTTTTTCGCGTAATCTCGGTGAATATACCAATGTAATCAAGGGCAACAACGGATTTTACATACTCAAGGTGCTTGAAAAAAACGATTCGAAAACTATCCCGCTCGCCGATGTTAAAAATCTTATCGAAAGCGAATTGAAGTCTAAAATCGAAAACGACCGTCTTGAACAATGGCTTAAAACCGTTAAGGCTAAATACAATATCCGCATATACCGCGATAAAATAGGCGGCGCGGCCGATACTATCGAAGTTGGCCAGCAGTCGAATTCGATTTTAGCCGATATTTCAGATGAATCCGCCGGTAAAAATAACGGATCGGACGCCGCTAAAGGCGATTTGACGGCGGTCGGCCCAAAAACCAATAACGGCGGGAAGGCGACAGCGGAATCAGGGATCGGCGCAGCCGCTGATAAAGCTGTAAAACCCGCACCCAAAAAAAATGGTCAGGCGTCTAAAAAGAAAGCTAATTCTAAAAAAAGCAAAACTACGGCCAAAAAAGATAAGAAAGCGCCCGCCGGAAAAAATGGTAAAGATAAAAATAAAGAAACCGCCGATGAGGAAACTTCCAGCTCCCAGGCGGCTTCTACCGAAGCCAGGAGCGCATCGGCGAGCGATACGGCGGTAAAATCCTTCGATAATCTTAACGAAGTGCTCGCCGAAGTCGATGGCGTTAAAATTACCAGGTTGAATTACAACGAAAGCATATCTCAACTTCCTTCATTCCATAAAAGCGATTTTAATAAATTCGCCGATCGGCTGGCGATAGTCGAGAAGATAATCAACAGAATCATACTTAAAAAAGAAGCGCAACTGGCCCAAATTCAAAATTCACCCGCGTTTAAAAAAGAAATGAAGGATATCGAAAATAAGTTATTAGCGCGCGCCTTAATATTTGAAGAGGTGACTAAAAAATTAGAAGAGCCTTCAGCTAAAGAACTTAAAGATTACTTTAATAGAAATAAAGCCGAATTTCAGGTGCGCCACATTTTAATATCGGTTAAAAATTCGAACGATCAGAATGAAGTCGAAGCAGCCAGACAGAAAGCTCAGAGCGTATACGAAAAAATAGATACGCAGGATTTCGTTCAGCTAGCCCGGCAATATTCCGATGACGTTTCTAAAAATGAAGGCGGCCTTCTGCCATCGTTTACCTATGACGATATGGTCGAAAATTTTTCGGAGGCGGTCAGTAAACTTAAGGCTGGCGGGGTTTCAAAACCGGTGCTCACCCACTTCGGATTTCACATTATTAAACTAGAACAGGTCCGCCCGCTTGAATTTAACGAAGTTAAGAGCAGAATAAAAGAAAAAATAAGCGGCGCGTCGCAAAAAAAAGCGCTGATGAGCTACATCGAGTCGCTTAAAGAATCGTATGCGTGCGAGCTTAATGAAATTAATATTCAAAAAGCCATCGAACAGAAGCTATTTCAAAGATAATAGAAAAGAGAAGGCATTTAATGAACAACCGGGAAGAAATTTTAAATAAATTCAATAGTTTTTTAGATATAATCGACAGGCTGCGCGACCCTGAAAAAGGCTGTCCGTGGGATCGCGAGCAGACGCTTGGCACCATGAAGGATTTTTTTCTTGAAGAATGCTATGAACTCAATCACGAAGTGATTAACGGCGACAGCGAGAAAACCGCCGACGAGCTCGGCGATATTCTTTTATTGATAGCGCTTTGCGCTAAAATAGGCAGCGAAGATAATCAATTCGACATGGGCGTAATACTCGATAAAGTATCGTCTAAATTGATCGAGCGTCATCCACACGTATTCAGCGAAGGCAGCGTGAGCGATTCCGGCGACGTTATTAAAAAATGGGATGAAATCAAGCGTAAAAAGCGTCAAAAAAATATAAGCGAAGATCTTGTAATGAGCCTGCCGCCATTGCTGTGGGCTTATAAAGTTCAAAAACGCCTTGCCAACATGGGATTCGATTTTACCGGCCGCGATGAAACCATGGTTAAAGTCAGAGAAGAACTCGAGGAACTTACCCATGAGATTAAATGCGGCGACCGCGATAAAATCGAAAAAGAACTCGGCGACACTTTTTTTTCTTTGATAAATCTGTCGCGCCACCTTTCGATAAATCCCGAAACCGCTCTGGTGGCTTCAATTACTAAATTCATCGACCGCGTCGGATTCATCGAGCGCAATTGCGGCGAGCATTACGGCCGGCCGTTCAAAGAACTTACTATGGCCGAAATGGATAAATTATGGGAATTAGCCAAGAAAAAGCCTGTTATGGAGGAAAAATAAAAATGAACGTCAACACCATCAAAAGTTTTATTAAATTTATAAAACAAAGCCGCTACAATGAATTTTCAATGAAAGACGGCGAGGTGAACCTCAAGATTAAATTCAGGCCTTATAACGAAGACGGCGAAACTATCCAGGGGATAGATAACACGGCCGCCGCGGCCGAAAGGCAGAGCGCCGAAACCGCCCGTGAAAAAAAAGAAAGCGAATTTTATAAAATAATAACGGCTCCCATAGTAGGCCGTTTTTATTCGACTATGACATCCGAAAAACTCGAGCCGATTAAAACAGGCGACGAGGTTAAAAAGAATCAGACTATCTGCATGATAGAGGCCATGAATATAGAACACGAAATCAGTTCGCCCTACAGCGGCGTAATGGATGAAATACTCGCCGATGAGGGCGCGGCGGTAATGTTCGGTCAGCCTCTGTTTAAAATACGCATAAATAATTAAAAAGGCGGGATAAACCAGATGATAAAAAGAGTTTTAATAGCCAACCGCGGCGAAATTGCCTTAAGAATAATAAGGGCCTGCCGCGAGCTCGGAATTGAAACGGTAGCAGTTTACTCGCAGGCCGACGCGGAAAGCCTTCATTGTAAACTCGCCGATAAGGCCGTGTGTATAGGACCGGCTAACCCCAAGGAAAGTTATCTTTATGTGCCCAATATTATTTCGGCCGCTGAAATTACAGGCTGCGACGCCGTCCATCCGGGTTATGGATTTCTATCGGAAAATGCCGATTTCGCTGATATATGCAAAAAACATCAATTGACTTTTATAGGACCGGAACCTAAAATAATAACGCTTATGGGCGATAAGTCAGAGGCGCGCGCCGCGATGACGGCGGCCGGCGTTCCGATAGTTCCCGGCACGCCGCCATTGGAGTCTATCGAAGAAGCCCTCCGTCATGCTGAAACAGTCGGATACCCTTTGATAATCAAGGCTTCCGGCGGCGGCGGCGGCAAGGGCATGAGGATTGTGCGCGACAGGGCCGAACTTAAAAGCAGTTTTGAAATAGCTAAAAACGAAGCGCGTATGGCTTTTAGCAACGATGAAGTTTATATGGAAAAATACATTGAACACGCCCGCCACATCGAATTTCAAATAATAGCGGATAATTACGGCAACGCCGTCCATTTAGGCGAGCGCGATTGCTCGATCCAGCGCCGTCACCAAAAACTCGTCGAAGAGTCGCCGTCAGTGTTTTTAACCGACGAATTGCGCCGCAAGATGGGCGATATAGCCGTTAAAGTGGTTAAATCGGTTAAATATACAAGCGCCGGTACCATCGAATTCATCATGGACGAAAATAAAAATTATTACTTTATGGAAATGAATTCGCGCATACAGGTCGAGCATCCCGTTACCGAAATGGTCACCTGTATCGATTTAGTGAAAGAGCAAATATTAGTGGCCGGCGGCGCGAAACTTTCATTTAAGCAGTCCGATATTAAATTTCGCGGATACGCCATCGAATGCAGAATATGCGCGGAAGATCCGGCTAATCACTTTATGCCGCAGGTCGGCACTATCGTTAATTATATCCCGTGCGGCGGCCCATTCATACGCGTGGATACGCATGTATATTCAGGATATTCGATCCCGCCTCATTACGATTCGATGATCGCTAAGATTATCGCGTGGGGCGAAACTCGTAAAGAAGCTATAACCCGTATGAAAAGAGCGTTAGCCGAAGTTCGCTTTGAAGGATTGACGGTTAATATAGCTTTTTTTGAAAAACTGCTTAATAATGAAAAATTCTTAAAGGGCGATATTACGACTAATTTCATTGCAAGCATGGGGGTGTAGCTTTTGCCCGAACTCAGCAGTGAAGAACTTGAAAAGATAAAACTCGAAGAGATAAAGAAAATCGAGGAAATAGAGCGCGAGAACCGCGAAAAAAAACAAAAACGGCAGCAGCGGCAGCACCAGCAACAGCAGCAGACTGAAAAAGACGACGCTGCGGCGGCCGCAGGTCAGCCGGATGCTGAATTCGATAAAGTCCGCGAACAGATCCGCACGCGGGAAATGATGGCCCGCGGTTTCGTTTTGCTTGAAGGCGAGTGGGTTTCGCGCGAGGAAGCTGAACGCAGGAATTCTGAAAAAGAGGAACAGAAAAAGCTCGAAGAAGAAAAAGTGACGCGGGCCAAGCTGCGCAAGGTTGAACGCGAAAAGACGGCTTTCGAAGAATATCGCTCCGGGGTCATACCGCATATAAAATTTTATTCGCTGGTTATTTATTCAAGTTTCGGCCTGCTGGCGGCCGGTATAACAATGTCGATCACGGCTACCTACGTCCGTTCGCTTATGGCTACTTTCTTCTTTCCGGGAATGCTGGCAACCATATTCGGCCTTGTCGCTTTTTTAGCTTTCATAGGATTAAGCGTGGATGCGGAAAAAAAATTAATAGAACGCTCGATTTTTGATTATGATAACGAACGGCATTTTTTTGACGACGAGAGCGAAATAAACGACTGGGCTCGTAAATTCTGCCGCGGCATCGTTCGCAGGATCAATCCGAAACTTAAGGTCGAAGAAATAAATAAAGACGACGATGATTATGAAGGAGACGAGTAAATAAATTGCAGTTTACTTTAGCGCAGGATTCTAAAAAATTTTACACTGTAAGCGAAGTCAATAAATATATAGCCGATTTATTCGCTAATGACAGTGAGCTCACTTATGTGGCCGTAAAAGGTGAAATATCCAATTTTACCAATCACTTAGCTTCCGGCCATTTTTATTTTTCAATAAAAGATAATTCTTCTAAATTAAATTGCGTGATGTTTAAAAATTATAACCGGCTCCTTAAATTTATGCCGCAAAACGGTACCGCCGTTATTATCAGAGGCTATGTCAGCGTTTACCAGCAGCGGGGCGAATATCAGCTTTATGCTTCGTCGATTGAAAAGGAAGGCGCCGGCGATTTATATAAAAAATATATCGAGTTAAAAGAAAAATTAGAGAAAAAAGGATATTTCGACCCGGCCCGTAAGCGTGAAATACCGGTCTTGCCGCGCCGTATAGGTATAGTTACGGCTCCCGAAGGCTCGGTAGTATGCGATATAATTAATATAGTCAACAGGCGTTTTGTTAATATGCCGGTGTTAGTGGCCCCGGCCTACGTCCAGGGCCAGCAGGCGGCTTTATCTATATGCGCCGCTATCGCGAGGCTCAATGCCATCGAAGATATAGACGTTATAATTCTTGCCCGCGGCGGCGGCTCTATCGAAGAGCTGTGGCCGTTTAACGAAGAAGCCGTGGCCGACGCCATTTATAACAGCGCTAAACCCGTAATATCCGCCGTAGGACACCAGACCGATTTTACGATCAGCGATTTCGTGAGCGATCTTCGCGCTCCTACGCCTTCGGCGGCGGCTGAACTCGCCGTTTTTTCAAAAAATGAAAAAATTGATTATCTTAACAAAATAAAAGAAAGATTAACGCTTAATTTAACGGTCAGTCTCGAAAAAAATAAGGGCGCGTTGTTTTTATATAGGCAGAAAATAGCGCTGCATGCCCCTGATAAAAAACTTGAAAATCTGCGGATGCATTTAGACCGTATTGATATTAAAATGCGCTCGCTGCTTTCGCGCCGCTGCATGGACGCGCGCACCCGGCTTGAACGGCGCTCGCCGCTTAACCTGCTTGTCCGTTTTAAGCCCATGATCGATAAATACAGGCAACGCGCCTGCGATATAAATAAAATGGCGTCTTCGGCGATGGCTAAGCGTTTTGCCGCGGCGGCGGCCCGGCTGGATTCATCGTGGCTTAAATTCGGGGTTTACGATTATAAAAAGGTCCTGCAGCTCGGCTATTCGATCGTAAGATCGGCGAATCGCTCAAAAATAATAAAGTCGAAAAATGAACTCGCCTCTAACGATAAAATAACTTTAAAATTTATCGACGGCGATATAAATGCGACTATCGATTGAAATTTATAAAAGGTGTGATATTTATGGCTCAGAAAAAAGAAGCGGCTAAACCAGCCATGGCGAACCAGGAATTTGAAGGGCTTAAATTCGAGCAGGGGCTTGAAAAACTTGAAGATATACTTGAATCGCTCGAAAATGAAGAGCTTTCGCTGGAAGAATCCATTAATAACTACGAAACCGGCGTCAAATATTATAATTTTTGTAAGGAAAAACTCGACGCGCTTGAAAAAAAGATAGAGATATTAGTTAAAAATAACGCGACGGGCGAGTGCGCGCCCGCGCCGTATAAACGCGACGAAATCGAAGGGCCGCGCGACTGATGCCTTCGGGCGTTGACGCGGCGATATCTCGTTAAAAAAAATTAATTTTAGAAGAGGACTGAAACCATGTATATCGATCATAACCAGAATTTAAGCGAAGTTCTTAAGGATTATAAAAAAGCGGTTGAGGCAAGCCTCGATCAGCTTCTTCCGCCTGAAAACGTCATGCCGAATAAACTTCACGAGGCGATGCGCTACTCAGTTTTCGCCGGCGGCAAGCGTATCAGGCCTATAATTACTTTGCTTTGCTGTAAATTGTTTTCGGGCAATTTAGAAGACGCCCTGCCGGTAGCTTCCGCTTTTGAATTGATACATACCTATTCGTTAGTACACGATGATTTGCCTGCGATGGATAACGACGATTACCGCCGCGGCAAGCTCACCAATCATAAGGTTTATGGCGAGGCTGTCGCGATTCTCGCCGGCGACGCGCTTTTGACGAAGGCTTTTGAAATACTTTCAAGAGTGCCTAAAACCACTTCGATTAAAGCGGACGTGGCCAATTTGATAATTGAAACCGCCGCCGGCGCGGCCGGAAATCTTTCGATGATCGGCGGCCAGGTTATGGATATAATGACGGAAGAAATTGCCGGGCGCGAAAAAAATATAAGCGAACTTATTCTTTTTGAAATACATAAAAGAAAAACGGCCGCATTAATAGCCGCGGCGGCCAAAGCGGGTGCTTTCGTGGCGAAAGCGAGCATCAAAGACGTAAATTTAATCGAAGATTTCGGCGTCGCGCTCGGACTTCTATTCCAGATGTCCGACGACCTTCTCGATCATACGGCCACCAGGGAAGAACTCGGTAAAACCCCCGGCAAAGACGGCGCCAAAAATAAACTGACTTTTTTGTCGCTGTTCGGACCTGAAACGGCGCGCCGGAAAATAGATGAATTTCAGCAGAAAACTCTTCTATTGCTCGAGCCTTTTGGCGATAGAGCGAATTTATTGAAGAAATTAACTTCTTATATAGCTACACGCTCGAATTAAGTTAAGTATGAAAAGAATGTGATTGTTTATGAGTATCTTAGAAAAAATAAGCGTGCCGGCCGATTTAAAAAAATTGTCATATCCGGAAATTGACAGGCTTTGCAGTGAAATAAGAAATATAATGGTGGAAGTAGTCTCTAAAAACGGCGGCCACTTAGCTTCGAATCTCGGCGCGGTCGAATTGAGCGTCGCGCTTCACCGCGTTTTTGATTTAAGCCGCGATCGCTTTGTTTTTGACGTCGGCCATCAGTGCTACGCGCATAAAATATTGAGCGGCCGCCTTAATAAAATTGAAACGCTCAGGCAGTATGGCGGCCTGTCTGGATTTCCGAAACTGAATGAATCCGTTTACGACGCATTCGGCACCGGTCATTCGTCCACTTCGATATCAGCGGCGGCCGGTTATGCCGCGGGTCGCGATCTTAATGGCGATAATTATTACGTAGGCGCGATTATTGGCGACGCTTCGCTTTCTACCGGTATGGCCTTCGAGGCGCTCAATCACCTCGGCCATACTAAAAGCAAACTCATGATAATACTTAACGATAACGAAATGGCTATTTCGCCGAATGTGGGCGCCCTGGCCGTTTATCTTGAAAAAATAAGAGTGGGCTGGGTGTATAACAAGGTTAAAGAGGATATTGAGGCGCTTTTAAAGATGATACCGGTTTTTGGAAGCAATGTGGCAAAATTTGTCGAGCGCGTTAAGTCCTCTTTGAAATATCTCGTGGTGCCCGGAATGATTTTTGAAGAGCTCGGACTTAAGTATTTAGGGCCGATCGACGGACATAACGTCGAACAGATAGTGACTACTATCGAAAATGCTAAAGATTTCGACGGGCCTGTTATAATTCATGCCATAACCAAAAAAGGAAAAGGATATTCGCCCGCCGAAGCGGCCCCCGAAAAGTACCACAGCGGCGGATTGTTTTGCCTCGAAACCGCCGCGCCGTCGAAGGCCGTCTGTGAAAATAAAACTTATACCGATATATTCGGCGATACGATTATGGATTTAGCGTCGAAAGAAAATAAAATCGTATGTATAACCGCCGCGATGTGCGATGGCACGGGGTTATCCGGGTTCGCCCTTAAATATAAGACGCGTTTTTTCGATGTGGGAATATGCGAGCAGCACGCGCTAACCTTTGCGGCCGGCCTCTCGCTGACCTGTCAGATCCCTTTCGTGGCGCTTTATTCCACCTTTTCGCAGCGCGCCCTGGATCAGTTCATACACGATATCGCGCTTCAAAACCTTCATGTAGTGCTCTGTTTAGACAGGGCCGGCCTCGTCGGCGAAGACGGGCCTACGCATCACGGCGCCTTCGATATTTCGATGTTTAAGATGGTCCCTAACGTCATAATAATGGCGCCATCCGACGCGCATGAACTTAAAAACGCGGTTTATAACGCGGCATATAACTATAAATGCCCCGTGGTTATAAGGTATCCGAAGGGAAAGGCCGAAAACTTCAATCCGCAAAAATCGCTGTCGGAAGACTGCTGTTATGAATACGAAACCTTAAAACCAGGCCAATATAATATAGCCGCGCGCGGCGGCGATGCGCTTCTGGTTTCCTGCGGCACCGCTCTGGGCGAATGTAAAATAGCGCACTGCGAATTAAGTGAAAAATATTCCATTTCGTGTGAAATCATAGATATACGTTTCGCCAAGCCGATAAGCAATGAATTAATTATCGAAATCGGCGAAAGATTCGAGCATATCGTATGCATCGAGGAAAATTCCTTGAAAGGCGGTGTAGGAGAAGAAATAACCGCCCGCCTTTATGAGGCTGGATATAACTCGAAAAAAGTAAAACTTCTAGGCCTGCCCGATCGTTTCGTCGAACACGGGCCCAACTCTAAACTCAGAGGTATAATCAAAATCGATGCGGCGGCGATAACCGAAGCCGTATTAAGTATTTTAAAGCCCGGTGAAAAATGTCAAAAGAAAGAATAGATTTACTGCTCGCAAAACGCAATATATGTGAATCCAGGACGCGCGCCATGGCTTATATTTTTGAGGGCCGCGTTTCAATCGGCGGAAAAATCATTAAAAAACCCGGCGAAAAGGTCGATTCCGATTCCGTAATAGATTTTAAAAATCCCGACGATGAATTCGTAGGCCGGGGCGCATACAAGTTGCTGCGCGCCAGGCAACGATTCGGCCTCGATTTTGCCGGAAAAATATGCGTGGATATCGGCGCGTCAACTGGCGGCTTTACGCAACTGATGCTGAAATGCGGCGCTGAAAGAGTGGTTTGTATTGACGTGGGAACCGGCGTGCTTCATCCTAAGATAAAAAATGATGATAGAGTGACGGCTTTCGAGCAGAGCCATATTAAAGATTTTTCTTTGAGTGCCGCCGGAATCGACAAAGCGGATATGATAGTCTGCGACGTTTCTTTTATTTCGGTTTTAAAATTTATCGATAAGTTTGTCGAATTCAGCCATGATAAAAGCGAAGCGGTTATATTAATTAAGCCGCAGTTTGAAGCGGAGGCGCCGGAAGTTAAAAAAGGCGGAGTGGTCCTTGATAAAAAAATTCATCGAAGAATTATATTAAATTTCATTGAAAACTTCGGCCGGCTGGGGTTTTTTCCACATGGATTGACCGGATCTCCAAAATTAAAAGGTGCGCGTAACATAGAATACTTGATTTTTTTAAAAAAAAATGATATGATAAGTTGTGGGGCGGAAAATAACTCCGCCGTTCCCGTCGATTTCGTTGGAAAAGCCATAGATGAGGCTTTTGCCGAATTCGAAGCGGCCTTGCAGCCGTGCGGTAAGTAATTATTAACATACTATTAAGGAGCACTGTCTTGGAAAAAATCTTAATATGCGAAGATGAAGAAGATTTAAGGGTTATTTTCATTGACTTTTTTAAAGATAAGGGGTTTTCGGTCGTCTGCGCCGCCGACGGCGAAGAAGGCCTGAAACTTGTCGAATCCGAAAAACCCGATATAATGCTTCTCGACATGCGTATGCCCAAACTCGACGGTTACGGCACTTTGAAAAAATTACGCGAGTATAATAAAGAGCTTCCCGTAATAGTCATAACGGCCTACGGCTATATATGCCAGGTAATCCAGATGATGAACCTTGGCATTTCGGGCTACGTAACTAAACCTATCGATTACGACAAGCTTTCTGATAAAATTAGAGAAGTGCTTTCCATAAAGTCGAACGAGACCGTTTAACAATGAAAATATCTCGATTAGTTTCATTGCTTAATAAAAAAGTCCCATTCAGGCATTGTGAAAAGTGGGATAACGTCGGTTTTATCGCCGGAGATATTTCCGGGGAAGTGACCGGCATAACCTCCGCGCTCGATATTTGCGGCGAAACGATCGATTATGCGCTCAAAAATAAATGCAATGTAATTATTGCCCATCATCCGCTTATTTTCAATCAGTTAAAAAACCTTCGCGCCGACGATTATACGGGCTCGCTTCTCATTAAACTTATTCAAAACGGCGTCAATCTTATCGTTTTACATACCAATTTCGATAAATCCATTTATAATCAGTCTTATAACATAGCCGAAAAATTAGGTTTACAAAATGTGAAACCGCTGAGTGTTACCGATTATGAATATCTTTATAAAATAGCTGTTTTTGTTCCGCCCGAAAGCTGCGCCGCTCTGAAAAAGGCTCTGTGCGACGCGGGGGCCGGTGTTATAGGCAATTACAGCCAGTGCGCTTACATGACGGAAGGCGCCGGCGAGTTCATGGGCGGCGCGGCCTCGAATCCGGCGGTCGGAAAACCGTTTATACTTGAAAGAACTAAAGAAATTAAACTTGAAATGGTATTTAATGAGTGCCTTTTAAATGATGTGAGCGGCGCTCTTATTAAAAACCACCCTTACGAGGAACCGGCTTACGATATATTTCAACTTAAAAATACCTGCAAAACATATGGTTATGGTGTTTATGGCGAATTGGCGGAAAAAGCGCCGGCTGAAAAAATTATTGAAAAACTAAAAAAAATTATGTCTTCGGCGGGCGAACCTATATTTACCGCGGCTGGCGGCCGGCCTGAATATATTAAAAAAGTAGCCATGGTAAATGGTTCTGGCTTTGATTTTTATAAAGCCGCGCTCGAAAAAAAATGCGATCTTTTTATAAGCGGCGATATAACCTACCACAGGGCGTTAGAATTAAAAGCCAGCGGGCTTTATACTATCGACTGCTCGCATTTTGCCACCGAGATCAACTTCGGTGAGTGCCTTTCAAAACTTATCGTCGAAATCGAAACTGAAGAAAAGTGCAGTCTTAGCTATAAATATAATGAAAAAATTCAGAAAAATCCGATGGAGATTGTTTAAAATTGGAAAATAACGAATTATTGTACAACTTGCAGAAATATGATATAGCGATTAAAACCGCCGTTTGTGAAATGGATTCGCTATCGGGGCAGAAAAATCTGATGACGGCCGAAGTAAAAAAAATTGAATCGGATATCGAATCTTATGAAAATAAAGCGAAGGCTAATTCAATTGAAACGGCTAAATTAGAAAAAGAAGTCGAATTTATCGAAACGCAGATAAAAAAAATAAATGACAGATTTTTACTTATTAAAACTGAAAAAGAACTTGGCAAGTACAATTCCGAACTGGAAAAATTAAACGCCGATAAGGGCGCGCTCGAAGAAAAAATAATCGCTTCGATGGAAAAGCAGGAAAAATTATCCGCCAGGATAAAAAAATTAAAAGCCGAGCTCGAATTAAAAAAAGCCGAATTTAGCGAAGAAATGTTATTAATCAACGAAAAAATGGCCGCCCACAAAGAAGAACTCGATAAATTAAGCGCTCACCGCCGTGAATTCGTATCGGGGATTCCCGCTGCCGCAGTTGAAATTTACGATAAATTAATGATTTCAAAAAATGGAGTTGCCGTCGCGGTTGTTTCTAAAAAAATATGCTCGGGGTGCCATCTTTCAATATCCGATAATACCCTCAGCCAGATTAAATTTAAAACCGCTATGGTCTGCTGTCCTAACTGTCAGCGAATTATTTTCTTAGAATAGAGATGTGAAATGCAAAAGTTATATAAATATCTTCTGGCCCTGACGGCAGCTTTAATTATAGCGCTCGGCGGTTATGTGTATTATGTGATTACTTATGACACCGGCCTTGTAAATATTAATGGCTTTGTAAACGATCATACTCAAAAACTTGAAGCGGATTTTATTACCAGCATAAATAATATATGTCAGAATTTATCCCAGAAAACCAGGATCGATTTGATCGTAGTAATGCTTCAAAATACCAGGCCTTATGATACGGGCATTTACGCTTCGCGGCTTTTAAAAAATTACGGCGATTTGCGTCCTGATATAGACGGCGCTATTATCATGCTTATAAATCTCGATAGAGGCACCGTTAATCTCGAAGTAATGCCCCGCATTCAATTTATGTTTCCGCTCGCTTACGGCGAAAAAATATTAAACGAAAATATAATTCCAATACTTAACGAAGCCAATAAAGCCGCGGCAGACCTTGTCGCGGGTGGAAAGTCGCGCGACGGCGCGAATGAATATATAGGCCGCGCTATTTTAGAAGGCGCCCGCGCTATTTCACAAAAAATCACCGATGAGTACGCCAAGCAAAAATTTACCGACGAAATGATTAAGCAGAAAAAAGCCGCCGAAGACGGCGCTAAGGTAAAATGGTCATTCTCGGTATGGTTTTATCTCGGTATATTACTTTTTGCGGCGGTAGCTTACGCTGCGATCCGCGTGCGCAGTAGAATCCGCTGTCCTAAATGCTATTATAAACTTAAAATTAACGAAGAAACTATCGAAGTGCCCGAAAAAGACAAACCCGGGCTCACTATTGAAGTTCTCTCCTGCAATCATTGCGGTTACTACGATATGAAAAGAATCGTAACTTATGAACGCGGTTTTTACTTCGGCCATCTTTACGAAGTAATAAAAGACGTTGTTAAAAGTTACTACAGAAAGAAAAAAAGAGAGTACCGCAAAAAAAAATACGACGAATAACTATTAATTAAAAATAAAAACAAACAAAAGCGCGCCGATCTGCCGCGAAAACTATGTTTTTGAGGAAAGTCCGGACATCTAAAGGCAGCATGCTGGTTAACGGCCAGTGGGCGGAAGCGCAAGCGACCGTTTAAGGAAAGTGCCACAGAAATTACACCGCCGCTACGCGGTAAGGTTGAAATGGCGAGGTAAGAGCTCACCCGGCCGGCGGCGACGCCGGTTGACGGTAAACCCCATGCGATGCAAGGCCTAACAGGCGCCTATAAACCGCCTTTTTTCAGCGCTAACGCGCTAAGGCGCCGGGTTGGCCGCTATGACTTTTACGGCAACGTAAAAGCCAGATAGATGGCAGATAAACAGAATCCGGCTTATGAGCGCGCTTTTGTTTGTTATATATCTTGTTCCCAAAGTTGACACCACATTCACTTTTATGTTATAATTTAGAGTAGGGGAGAAGTTTTAAAAAAGGGGGGTGAGTTATTATGAATTCTATGCTAAACGATAAGCGCAGAGCGGGAAATGGGGCCTTGAAAACAAGCAATTATATCAGTTTATTTTTAAATTATCTTAACGCCCGCAGCGCTTTTACTCTCGTAGAAATAATGGTGGCCATGCTTATTATGGTAGCCGCCATAATTCCCGTAACGGCGCTGATGACAAATAACGCCAAAGAAACCAATATAAGTGAAGCTTACGGCGCGATGATGCATCAGTCCACCCGTATTTTAGATACCCTGCTCGAACGCGTTAAATACAGCGATATTATAGCCGCGGCAAGACTTAATGGGTTGAATAACGATCTGGATATTAAATCCGTTGAGATAGTTAACCTGCTCGATATCAAAGACAGTACCAACGGCGACGTGCCGGTCTTCGATAAGGAACTGCTGCATAACGGCCCGGGTATCGCCGCTGGTAAAACATGGCAGTACGCCGAACCGAGCAGGCAATTTGAACCGATTATATACAAACTTAGAATACAACAGATTGATAAAACTTTCAGGTATCTGCTTAATGTCGGCATCGATACGCCTATTACGACGATCGGACAGATTCCTTCGTTCGATACGGTCGATCCGGATGGAACGCCTCCCGCTGATAAAAAAATAAGTAGTGTTTTTTTAGACGGAAAACTAATGAAAATAACGCTGTTTATTAACTGGGGCACTCCGCGAACCGGCGTTACGAGACAGTATCAACACGATTATTCGTTAGTTACATTTAAGGCCAATCTTGAAAAATAACTCAGCGTCTCATTAATGACGACGCTTGACAGGACGGTGTTATATGCTTAAATATAAATTTTGTGATCATAAAACGAACGGCGGTATGGCCATATTAGTAACGCTTACGGTCTGCACTTTTCTGCTGGTATTCGCGACCACTCTTTTTCAGCATAACCGCGAGGTGCGCCTTGTTGAATTTAAAGTTAAAGAATCGCTGCGCGCGCAATTTTTAGCTAAAGGCGCGGTTCAAATGGGGCTTCTTAAAATAAGGGCGCTCCCTACCGAATTTTACGATGCGGTCAGATGGTCTAAAGGTTGGGTTGACGAAACTAAGGCACCGTCGCCGACAGATATTAAAAAATTTATTCCGAACGTTTTTGTTAATATTCCCGGATTCGTTTCAGACCCGTCTGCCGTGACTGACGGAACGCCAAATTATCTTGAATTTTTTGTCGGATTTCATATAACCAATCCGAATCCCGTCGGAGACGTGCAGTTGCTCGGACGGCTTGTTGCCGCTAAATCCGATTTATTTTATGCTGCCGATACAACCAACCCGACTAACGATCCTTTTAAAGGCGATTGCATGGTTAAGCAAATCAGGCTTATATCACAGCATAATAATAATATTTCCGATATGGTCGAATTCGTGGCCGAAGGCTCAGAAGATTCCGGCAATACCTACATGATGAATAAAGCCTTCGGCAATGGAGTTTCAGCATCGCAGTGTAACTCAGTCTATCGTACCATGGTAGATATTGGCTATATGGTCGTTAAAGATTAAATAAAATTCGCCTCTATTTTTAAGGGGGTAGTAACTATGATTCTTTTTTCAGCATTTAAGTCTCAACATAAATTTAAACCGGGCCGCCGCGCTTTTACCGCTCTGGAAATGCTCGTCGCCGTGACGGTTTTTGCCATGCTTTTTTACGGCGTTTTTCAGCTTCAAAATTCCGCTCTTACAACGTTTAATATAGGTTACTGGAAGGCTGAAGCTCAGCGTAAACTCGTCAATGGTCTCAAGCGCATCCGCGATAATATCGAAAAATCCACTTATCCGTCGATGATATTTGAAGACGGTACCATGATTTACGGCACAGTTGCACCGCTTAAATTTTCATATATCAAGCCGAGCAGCGACCTTAATAACGGCGGTATCACGGGCCTTGAAAATTATTATCTGCGTTATAAATCATGCCCCGGCGATGCGCCCATCACCGTGCCTACCAACGGGCCTATTATTTCTTTTTTCAAATGTACGCCCAATATTAAAAGCCAGCTTATGGCAAAGTCGGAAGTCGCGACTTTCACCGAGATGGGCGGAACGCAAGTGCCGGTTCAGATAATATGGCGCGGCGCGAACGTTAATTCGAATTATCCGGCTATCCAGTACAAAGAAGGTAATAACGACGCTTTCGATATCATACCTTACGTAACCGAAGTTCTTATAAACGTCCGGAAGATAGAACCGCCCGGAAAGCAGGGCGCCGACGGCCAATACTCAATATATAACGTTCACGCCGTTATCAATCTCAAGGTAACACTGAGTTCGGCCACCGATGGCCGCGTTAAGCGCGCTGCGGGTAATGACGCAAATATCATAATCAACGATGAAATAAAGGCGCGCAGCAACGTTCATGCAGTCGGTAATCTGTAACCGTAGTTAAATAATAAACAATAAATATAAACACAATTATAATAAGACTGCGACGGGGGAAAAGAAAGGACCAA
>DIVV01000231.1 GCA_002423385.1 bacterium UBP16_UBA6123 | reverse complement strand
TGCTAACCCTTTCTCCCTCCCTTATAACTTAACTTAAATAAAATTATTATTGTTATTGTAATTGAAACGAATTATTTATTTAATTAGCGGCCGAGTGTTTTACCGAGATCGACGGCTGCGCCGCCAGCTTGATTAACTGCGTTTTCAACTTCGGTTTGAACGCCTTCGGCGGCTTTTTTGAATGCTTCCGCGCCGCCTGCAACGTCTTTCATAACTGAGGTTTTAAGAGTATCGGCGAGGCCGGCAAGCTGGGCGCCGAAATTTTTAAGATCGCCGGGATTAACTATGTTTTGAACTGAACCGAGAAGTTGTTTTAAATTGCCGGACATGTCGCCAAGGCCGTCTTTGAAAAGGCCCTGAGCATTGGCCGCTACGTTCTGGATATTTTCGATTATACCTTCGAAATTACCGAGCTGACCGCCGAAAGCGTTTTTAACGTTTCCGACGATGTCCTGTATAGCGTTGCCTATATTGGGTATACCGCCTTTTAAGCCGCCGAGTATATTTTCAAAGCCGCCCTTCAAGTTACCGATAACGCCCTGGATGTTATTTACGAAGTTATTGGCGCCGCCGAGGACTTTATCGCCCAAACCCTGAAGCATGCCTTGAAGGTTGCCGGCATTGGCGTTGCCGAGTATATTTTGAAAATTACCTATCATGCCCTGAAAATTGCCGACTATATTCTGGACTCCCGCGCCGGCTTTGCCGCCGATAGCGCCGAGAAGGCCCTGAAGTCCGCCGCCGTTTTGATTTATAACGTTAGCGAAGTCGCCGGCTACTTTACCGAGATCGCCGGGGAGTTTGCCGGCTATGCCGTTAATTATGCCGCCTAAACCGCCCGCACCGGCGTTTTGAAGATTACCGGCCATATTTTGAGCGAAATCGGCTACTTTGCCAATTAATCCCTGAGCCTGGCCGCCAACATTTCCGAGCATGCCCTGAAGGCCGCTTAATATGCCGCCGGCTTTAGATTGAAGTCCGCCGAGTATGCCGCTGAATGCCTGGGTAACCGAACCGAGTGTGCTTTGAAGCGAAGTGGCCATATTGCCCAGGAAACTGCCAGCGTTAGCGGCTATGGGGCCGAGAAGGCCAGATACTTTATCCATGATGCCGCCGAGCAGTCCGCCGCCGCCACCGCCGCCTAATATGCCGGAGATAGCACTGGTAATTCCGCCGACCGCGCCTGAAACAGCCTTGGTAATTCCGCCGATAGCTCCCGATATAGCCTTTCCGATGCCGCCGAGCGAAAATGCCTCAGCGGGGCGCGCGTCGATTAATACGAAGCTCGCCGAGAAAGCCATTATAATAAACAGACTCATGAACTTTACAAACATTGGATTTAAAAGTGTTTTCATAAGAATTCTCCTTTCAGTTTAAGAAATAATTATAAAAAATATATTACAATACTGTTAAAAAGCGATGCAATTTTTAAGATTTTGATGCATTTCAGCTTTTAATAAAATATCTCCCTAATATAATTATATTTTACACATGAAGTATTGTCAAGCGATTAGAAAAAATAAAAAATAAAAAATAAAAAATAAAAATAAAAAAAAAAAAGAAAGAAAATAACGCGTGAAAAACAAAGCAAAGAAGAAAATAATCGATTAATTGTATTTTATCTGTACGGAGCCTGGTGACTAATCGCTTTCATCTTCCGGCATGAGCGGACCTTCGCCGCTGAACACGGTCACGCGGTTGCGCCCGCCCTCTTTGGATTTATATAGCGCGCTGTCGGCGCAGGCTATCAGCGCTAAATGCGTGGGCGCCTTTGAATTCATGTTGCAGGCCACGCCGATGCTTAAAGTTACTTTAAGATCGCCTTTAGGCGTCGGGCAGGCGGTTTCTTCGACGTTTTTTCTTATGCGCTCGGCGAGTTTATAGGCGCCGTCGGCATCGGTTTCCGGCAGTGCGACAGAAAATTCTTCGCCGCCGTAGCGTGCCGCTATGTCGATATTTCTGATAGTTTCGCGAACTATGCGCGCGACATGAGCTAAAACCATATCGCCGCATTGGTGGCCGTAAGTGTCGTTAAATTTTTTAAAGTGATCGATATCGGTCATCAAAGCAGATATGTTTTTGCTATACCGTTGTGAACGGCTGAATTCTTCTTTGAAGCGCACCTGGAAATATCTGTGTACGTATAATCCGGTCATGCCGTCGATGGTGGCGAGTTTATATAATTTGGAATTTTCGATTAAGGTAGCGGCGTGCCGCGAGATGGTTTCCATGAGTTTGACGTCGTCGGGGCTGAAATTCGATCCGTCGATTTTATTTACGATATTGATTACGCCGATAGTTTTCTTTTCGCTGATTAAAAGCGGAACGCAGAGTATTTTTTTAACTCCGGCCGTTTCGTCTTTCTGACCGCCGTATTCAGAAAAATTTTTGAACCGTTCGTCGCCTTCTATGGCATTTGAAACTATCGGCACGGCGTCTGAAAATACCTGACCTGCTATTCCTTCGCCGATAGGTATGAGTATTTTTTTATCGATAGGACCGTCAATTCCGGCGACTACTTTAACTTCGAGTTTCTGTTCGTCTTCGTCGATGAGCATTAAAGAACCGCGCTTCGCGCCTATCGCGTTTATTGCTTCATTAAGGACGTCTTTTAAAATTTTATCGAGGTTGATTAGTTCGGATATGTTCTGTGATATCGAATAAAGCGCGTTTAATTCGCGGACTTTTTTGTTAAGATGCGCGTTAGATATCATTAGTTTTGAATATGAAAAAAACAGAGCCGCTATGAAATAACCCGTTAATAAAGCAATACTTGACGGGATAATATCGATTATGCAGTTGAATTTTGAAAACATTATGTAATTTGCGGCTAATAAAAATAATAACGAAAAAAGGCAGGCGGCGCCTGAATAAAAAATACCGCGGCGGATTAATAGCAGAAAACAAAGGCCCATCAATAGCGCGCATAAAAAAAGCGCGGCCGCGGCCGGAAGTCTTTTTAAGAAGGAATTCGATAGTAAACAGTTTAAAATATTAGCCTGTACTTCGGTGCCGGGCATCGTGCCGTAGGGCGTGTGGTGCAAATCGCCGAGGGCCGTGGCTAACGGACCTATAAGAACCATCTTGTCTTTGAAGTAGCTCATTTCGAGCTCGCCTGAGAAAATTTTTGAAAAAGTCAGGTATTCATAAGTTTTTGCCGGACCGTAGTAATTGAGGTAATATTTTTCGCCAGGCAGGGCTTTCAATTCCGATAAACCTGAAACGTTCGCGATTTGAAGTGCGAATGAATTTATCGTTTTATTACTTTCATCGGTATCGGCGAGCGATATGCTTCTTAAAACTCCGTCAGGGTTCAGCGCGTCGTAATTGACGCTGATAAATCCTGCGCCGCCTGATTTTTCGGCGATATCGCCGAACGGCATTATCGCGTGGCGCGAGTTTATCAAAGCGCCGTTGTGATAAATGGTTTTAGGTGATATGACGGATGAGAGCACTATATTTTTATTTTCCGACAATACTTTTATGAGCGCGTCATCGTCGCCGGGAGCGGCGCTTCTGTCCTGGAAAAGGACGTCAACGGCTATTACTTTCGCGCCGGCTTTAGATAATTTTTCGATGACGCCGGCATGAACTTCGCGCTTCCAGGGCCATTTTCCGATGGCGGCCATGCAGGCGTCGGTGAAGCCGACGATTAATATTTTTTTATTGGCCGCTATCGCGCCGCGCCGGTTGAAATTAGCGTCGATAAGGCGCGCCTCGATACTTTCAAAACTGCCGTGGAGGTAGTAATATGCACTTATCACAAATACGGCCGTATAAATCAAGGCAACGACGGCACTAACGGTTTTTTTATTTAATATGCCCATATATCACTCTTTATTTTTATTATTTATGCGCTAAAAACATTATACTCAGTTTTTAAACATACGCTTAAATATATAAAATTTTTAGCCAAAGGTCAAGAAATTTATTGATAATTAGGTTAAATTATGTTAAATTAAAACCGGAGGTTATTAATCATGGAATTTGAATATATCAAAACTATAGAGGTTTCACGGCTCACAGACGGCGAAGGCGTTTATCATAAACTCGAATCCGGCCGTGAACTCGCCTTTTTTTTAATCGACGAAATTTTATATGCAATCGACAATAAATGCCCGCATATGGGAATGCCGCTCCACGAAGGCTCGCTCGTCGATAAACACGTGCTTATGTGCCGTTATCATCAATGGAAATTCGATCTTAAAACGGGCATATCCACATTCGCCCCAAATATTTATATTAAAAAGTATGAAACCAGGGTCGAAGACGGTTTTATATTCGTTAAGATGCCTGTAATGTCTTAGTCTTAGTTATAACCGGGGGCGCAGTTTATGGATGGAATTTTTCTGGCGTTTCGCGAAGCGCTGCTTGTCTATCACGAGCTGGCAGCCGCTTTTTTCGCTACTTTATTTTTTTCGATGCTCTTTTGCTGCCCGCGTAAATTTTTATTTTTATCAGGGCTTAACGGATTTGTCGCCTGGTTTACCTATCTTTTCGTTTTTAAATATACATCTTCGCTTGTTTTCGCCAGCTTCTGGGCGACTTCCGCCGTGGTGATGTTTTCGCAGATCATATCCCTGCGCCGCCGCGTGCCGCTCGACGTGTTCTTAGTCCCCGGCATATTCGTTCTCGTCCCGGGCGCTACCATTTACAAGATGTTTTTCGCCTTTATTACGCATGTAGACAAAACCGCTTTTTTACTTTTTAAAGAAACGGTTTCAATAGGCTTCAGCATCGCTATGGCTATTTTCGTATTCGTATTCATATTCGAAACGCTCAATAAAACTTTTATTAATCGCATGCAGGATAATAAAAGGCCATGCCCCGTTCCCGCCGAAAGCGCGTTTATGACGGCCGTCGATATCGGCAGAATGATGCTCGAAAGCGGCTCTGAAACACATAAAGTCGAAGAAACTATCGACACTTTCTGCCGCGTGAACGGGCTATTAAAAATTCAGAGTTTCGTAATACCGACCGGCATAATAGCCACTTTACTCGAGCGTAAAAACCGGCCGCTCACCGAACTTGTGCGTATATCTAAAAGAAGCCTCAATCTGGGTAAACTCTCCGCTATCATGGAAACTCTCACCAATTACTATATGCAAAAAATATATTATTCCGATCTTATTTCCAGGCTCGCCGAAGTTAAAAAACTTGTATTTTATAAAAAACACGAGCAGTATCTGTCGGCAGCATTCGCCGTGGCCTGCTTTTCAACGCTTTTTGCCGGCGGCCCCGGAGAATTTTACGCCAGTTTCGTAATAGGCCTGCTGGCGCAGATCATGGTTGAAAGGCTTTCCTATCTTGATTTTCCGGCGCAGCTTATTAATTTGTTGGTTTCAGCTTTTATATGTCTTGGAGCTAATATGGCCGTTAAATATCTATGCGCGTGCAACGCCGATATACTTATCGTAAGTTCGATCATGATCCTGGTGCCGGGAGTGACCGTTATAAACGCGCTTCGCGAAATTATAGCCGGAGATTTAGTGTCGGGCTCGGCGCGCGGTTTCGACGCGCTTATAGTAGCCGCGTCCATCGCATCGGGAGTCGGAGTAATGCTTACTATAATTTCTTAGGTAATGTCGTTATTATCAACGATTTTTAGTTGTAATCTTTAGTTGTGGCTTTTAATTAATTTTTTAAAAAAGGGAGGGAGAAAAGGTTAGCAACCCTTTCTCCCTCCCTTAAACCCTCCCNNTTAAACCCTCCCTTAAACCCTCCCTCAATCCGCAAATTGCCTGACGCTTTTTTGTTATTTTGCCGATAGCTTTTTCTGTCAGGGCTTTAATTTGGTGAAGTGATTCGCGAATCTTTGGTTGATTGCCCTTAAGTTTTTTTCTACCTGCTGTTTGTTTGCATGAGCGCGCGTACGCGCACTCATGCGGTGCAACAATGGCACTGCCGCAACTATGCCTTACGGCTCGCGGTAAAAACTAATGTAAATCGGCTTTATTAAATCAAGTCAAATAATTTGCTTTGTTATATAAAACTATTGTTTATATATATTCAGGCTTTTTTTATTGATAAATCAGCGTTCGTTCATGCGCGTCGATATTTCAGGAACGACTAAATTAATAATCGATTCGGCGATGTTTTTTTTGATAAGTTGAATGATGAGTTGACTGCTGAAGGCGTCGGCGGATTCGCGGATATTTTTATATATCATCAGTAATAAAAGGCTTCGGCGTTCGATTAATTTTGAAGCGCGCCTGTCGGCGGCCATTTCTTTGAAGGCGTTAACGATAAGATCGCCGCCGTCCGTTTCAGCTTCCAGGCTGCCGCCTGCTTTTTTATCCGCGCATTTTTTTTCGAGGTATGATATAAAGTCAGGACTGTTTTTGCGCATGGCGGCGTCTTTTTTTGCGGCCTCGAATGCCGCGCTGTATTTATTATGCAATAATTGTAATATATCGGTTTTATCTTTAGCGGCCGGCGTGCGTTTAATAGCCGATTCGTTTTTAATAATCAATTCATCGCGATTTAACGCGTAATTCACAAATGCTGAATATAAGCGGGCTATCCGCTGGTAATGGCTTTTAAGATAATCGTCTTTATGCGCGCCGGCTAATTTTACGAATTCATTAAAATTATCTTTATATCGGCCATGCTTCTGCGTTAAAAATAAAAATTCGAATATTACCAGCTCGGTTTCGATTGACTCCTGCTGCGCGCAGGCAGCTTGTATTATTTTCACGGCGCTATCCGCGTCCGTTTCGGCGGCAGCGCGATCTATGGCGGCTTTTAAGGTTAACGCCGCGCTGTTTTTATTGACGGTATCTATTTTATCGCCGCCGGCTGCCGCTGATACCATGGATGTGGTAAAAAATATTACAGGAAATGAAAGTATAATTGCGATCAGAATTAGAGCCGGTAAATGTTTAACTGTTTTCATGGACCCATTATAACATACAAAGCGCTCTTAAGCAAGTTTGGTCATAAGCTGGCCGGAAGCTGAAGTCAGTGCAGAAAAGGCCAATGTTAACGCGTATAATAATAATAAAAATAAAAAAGTATAAAATGCAAAAAAAATAACTTGCTTTTTATTATACCGTTTGGTATAATAAGATCGAGGAGCAAAAATAAATGTCTAAAAAAGATGAAATACTTGAACTCGCTTTAAAGTTGTTTGCAGAAGAAGGATACGATAGCACTGGAGTTCAAAGAATAGTAGATGAGGCGGCCGTAAAAAAGCCGACTCTTTATCATTATTTTGGAAGTAAAGAAGGCCTGCTCGACGCTTTGCTCGAATTACATTATGCCCCTTTTCTGGATGAACTAAAAAATATTGGCAAGTATGAAGGCGATCTGGTTTTAACTCTTGAAAAAATAATATTTCATTATTTTGCTTTTATTAAAGATAATTTACATCTTTATAAAATGATATTGAATTTATCTTTTTCACCGCAAAAGAGCCTGAGTTATAATTCTATTATAAAATACGCGTTAAAACAACACTTAATTATTGAAGATATTTTTTCTTCCGCGGCTAATCATCATGGAAACTTAAAAGGAAAAAGCCGTATGCTCGCTTTTACATTCATCGGGATAATAAATTCTAATATTTCATATTATTTTTACACTAAAAATAATGATGACATTAATGACGAAAGCGCCAGAAAACTTTGCAAACAGTTCATGTACGGTATTTTTTGTTGAATTTTTTTTGCGCAAATTTATTTATTTAAATATAATTAATTGACTTTATTCTAAAAAGGTCAATTTTTGAAAATTTGCGACGTATTTTTTGGGATTTTCAAAGTCATATTCAGGCATTTTCGTAGTTTTTATATCAGACTCATTAATTTTTTACAGTGCAGATTTCTGCGCTTTTTATTTAAGTAATTTAATATACCTAACGGTAAGTATAAAAATGGAGGTAGTTTTATGGAAAAACATAGTGAAAAATTCTTTTATCATATCTATCCGCTCGGACTTTGCGGTGCGCCGGAAAAAAACGATGAAAATATGGCGCCCGTTGAACGACTCAATGTCATATACGATTGGATAAGCCATATTAAAAGCCTTGGCGCGAACGCTTTATACATGGGGCCTATATTTGAATCGATCGAACATGGATACGATACGGTTAATTATTTTTCGGTGGATAGACGGCTGGGAAATAACGATACGTTGAAAAATCTAATAAAAAAACTTCATGAAAACAATATAAAAGTTATTTTAGACGGCGTTTTCAATCATGTCGGACGTGAATTTTTCGCGTTCAGGGACCTGCGGTATCATGGGCATAATTCAAGATATGCCGATTGGTTCAGCGGCGTTGACTTCAGTAGAAGAAGTCCCTACAACGATGAATTTACATACGATACATGGGCCGGGCACTATAATCTGGTTAAACTGAATCATGAAAATTACGAAGTTATAAATCATCTCATAGGAGCGGCTCAATATTGGATCGATGAGTTTGAAATTGATGGAATACGCCTGGATGCGGCTGATTCACTTAATTTTAATTTTATGGAAAAATTTTCGCGGGAAATTAAAATTAAAAAACCGAATTTCTGGCTTATGGGAGAGGTTGTTCATGGTAATTACGCCCGCTGGGTAAATGAGGCCGGGCTCGACTCGGTTACAAATTATGAGTGCTATAAAGGTTTATACTCATCGCATAACGATAAAAATTACTTTGAAATAGCATATTCTCTTAAAAGGCAGTTTTGTGCTTCTGGAATGTATAAAAACATCTCACTATATAATTTTGCCGATAATCATGACGTAGAAAGAGTGGCGACGAGCATAAAAAATAAACGCCATTTATACCCGTTATATACGATTTTATTTACAATGCCCGGAATTCCTTCAATATATTATGGAAGCGAATGGGAACTCGAAGGCGTAAAAGTAAAAGGCAGCGATAAGCAATTAAGACCGGCCATAAATATAAATGAAATTGAATATTCTTTTAAAAAAGATATGATAAGGCATATATCAAATTTAGCGAATATTAGAAATGGAAGCGAAATTTTAAAATATGGAACCTATGAAGAATTATTCGTTAAATCTGAGCAATTCGGTTTTATAAGAGAGTATAACGATGAAAAAATAATAGTTTTACTAAATTCTTCGGCGAATGAAGAGAACATAAAATTAAATATACACGAAGGCGCATATTTAGATCTTTTAAATAATGAGGAAATCTATATCACAAAAAATAACACCGTTAATATCTATCCTTGCTGGGCAAGAATTTTAAAGAAAACCCTTTAATTAATAGTAATTGGGGTGTGCGACATAAAAGTAGGT
>DIVV01000245.1 GCA_002423385.1 bacterium UBP16_UBA6123 | reverse complement strand
CATTAGTCGTTAGGGGACCGGGGGACGGGCTCCTCTAATGACTAACCACTAACGACTAACGACTGATAACGACTTGCGGGAACAGAAATCAAATAATCACAATAGATAACTTCCCCGGCTCTGAAAATGGGCTGGGGAGATTTCTTTAAGTGGAGAGTTGAGAGTGGAGAGTGGAGAACTAGAGGAATTTTGACGATTAAACAGACATTACAGTGCTTTTAGGGCTCTGCTTCAAAAGTAAAGCGCGCAGGGCGCGCCCCAGCATTAACTCTCCACTCTCCGTTCTCCACTCTCAACTCCTTAATAAGGCGGTCTCAAATGAAAAAAAGCGTAACTTACGAAAAATCGTTCAACTTCGCGGTCCGAACGATCAAAGTTTACAAGTGGCTATGCGACACGCAAAAAGAGTTTGTGATGTCGAAGCAGCTTTTGCGTTCCGGCACGAGTATAGGTGCGAACGTAAAAGAAGCGATAAACGCGCAATCGAAGAAAGACTTCATATCCAAATATTCGATAGCGTTGAAGGAGGCGTCAGAGGCGGAATATTGGATCGAGTTATTAGCAGCCGGCCAATATTTTGATGCTCGCGAATCGAAATCGCTCCTGGCGGATATAAACGAGGTCATAAGTTTATTAACGGCCTCGGTTAAGACGGCGAAGGCGGGGCTTAAAGAGTGCATAGTGGAAAGTGAATAGTGCATAGTGGGGCCGCCGGCGAAAACGATGAAAATGCTTGAAAAATAAAGATGGTTATGGTATAATAAAAACATGAGAAAAGATGATATGATGCCCTTTTCAAAATGTCCCGTTTGCTCCGGCGAAATCATGGAAAAGCAAGTCGAGGAGATTATTTATAGCGGTAATAACGCGGTAATAATCAGCGTAAAGGCCGAAGTTTGTCTCAAATGCGGAGAAAGGCTTTATTCGCCTGAAGTGATTCAAAAAATGGAATCGATAAAAGTAAAGTTAGAAAAAAATGAAATCGACGAATTTAAAAAGATAGGTCAGTTTTATAAAGCTGCATGAAGTAAGTAGTAGCGATCCAATCCAATAAAAATCAAAGAAAAAGAAAGAGGACATTCAGTGAAAAACTTAGTAATCATCTTAGTAATAGTATTAATAGCGGCAGGCGCGTTCTTCGCGCTTAAAGGACCGGACCTTACTCCGAAAGAAAGCGAATATCTCGACTTCAAACTCGGCGCTAAACCGAGCCCTGAAATGAAAGCGACCGCGGAATCAGATATATTCAAAACCAAAGGCGAGATCTATTACAGCGTATTCTCGACGAAGCCTTTTGAGGCCGCAGCTACCGTCGAAGTAGTAATAAAGAACACCGCCGATATGTCAAAAGTTCTGTTCACCGAAGCGCTCGGCACGACTCCTGAAAAGAAGATCATGCGCCCGATCAATCCGGTCAACTCGGATGCAGCCGGTAAATATGTGATCGAACTCGTAAAAGACGGTGCGGTCATCGCAAGAAAAGTATTCACGGTCAGCGACAACGCTCCGGCTCCAGCCGCTCCCGCAGTACCCGAAGCCCCTGCGGCTCCCGCAACCGGCGAAGTTAAGGTAGAAGCGCCCGTGGCTCCTGCCGCTGAAGCTCCCGCCGCTCCCGCAGCGCCTGCGACCGGCGAAGTTAAAACCAACTAAAACATCATTAGCGCGCAAATAAAAGCATCTGAATAACAAAAAGGCATCTGAGCGGTCGGAAAGACGGAGGGTGCCTTTTTAAATTGCGGAACATAGAATCGAGCGATTTAAATGCTTGAAAAATTAGATTGGTTGTGCTATAATAATTTTATGGAATGTTTTAATGAAAAATGCTAAGGGCACTTTCTGGTAAACTATGCTTATGGTTTTGCTGAAAATTTTTGAAAGAAGTATTTGAACAATGTACTCAGACGAACAAATTATAAAGTGCCACGGCCAAGAATCACTTGAGCATTTGAATCATAAAAATATAGGTGGTAGAAACAGCAGCCGGGGTAATCGTTATGAAGACAAGTTTGCGTTGCGTGAATTGGCGGCTGCAGCTGTGCGTTATTACCAAAATGGTGAGGTGCGCAAGCTCTTCACACAAGTTCGTACCTATGTCGATGATTTGATTGTTACTGAAGAAAATTTTTGGATTCATTATCAGATAAAAGATGTCATAAAGTTAGCATGGGGTAAAGAAAAAAAATCTTTGAAAGACAATTTTCAAAAGCAAGTTGAAATTAACAAATTTATTAATAATGCGGCCATTACGCAAACGAACATAGTTGTTTCTAGTAAGTCACTACATAAATCGCTTAAATGCAATATACCTCCTTCGCTTAAAAGGAATTCGGATGTTATTTGGTTTCCAAATTTAAATGTTGAACATTACTCAGATTTCCCGTCAATAAAAATCGGACTTGATGTTTTATCTAGCACAAAAAAGCCAATGCCAGCAGATAGAATCCATTTGTTGATGTATGTTTTTGGATGCTGGTGTAATTGTAAGTCTGATGAAGGTATATCAATAATTGAATTTATAAATATATTGAGCCAACATAAAAACTGCTATGTGAGGTTGGCCCCTTACGTTGTTGATGATGAACTTAAAAACGCATTAGTTTCAATACCTGGATTTAATTTCAATACCGAAAGAGGTTATTTTAATTGGAGTTTTAGTGTTACTGATGAGGGGCATTTACAATACCCTTGTGAATCGCAGAAATTTGTTGAGTTCCGGGAGAGAGTCATGAATGCCAATCCAAAAGATTTTGATAGTTTAGAGGTATTTTTATTATGAACCATAAATATACGGAACACGCTAATAACAGTTCAATTCGCGAGCTATTAATGAAGCTGGCTGACCAGCAACTAAATTCTGACGACTATGGGCGCACTTTATTTGAAATTGGATTACATTTTGGCGAGATCTTAGTAAAAGAAGTGCGTGGCAAATCGGTCTATCTTGTTTGCACGACCGAAGATGCTGACTTTCTGGCAAAAGGGATAATAGATAAATTCAATGCTAATTCAGTGCCGTTTGCTATGGCATGCTACTGGAATGTAAGATCGAAGCCCTTCGCTAATCTTGGACTTAGTACAGCGCCAGTAATAAAAAAATACGAAGAACCTGATTACTCTAAAGATGTACTTGTTGTTTTGAAATCGATAATTTCCGGAGGCTGTGTAGTTAAATACAATATTTTAAATATTATTCAGAAAGTAAACCCAGAAAAAATTATGATTGTGGCTCCGGTAATGTTTCATCTTGCCGAAGGTGAGTTGATCAACGATTTTTTGCCTGAGGTGAGCCGCAAATTCAAGTTTATTACTTTAGCTATAGACAAGGATCGCGATGAAGTTGGGAATGTCATTCCAGGAATCGGAGGGAATGTCTATAAAAGACTTGGATTTAAGGATCAGGAGGATAAAAACAAAAATATTCCTAAACTAGTATCTCAAAGACGTCAGAAATATGCGCAAGCATAAGCATAGTGCATAGTGGGGGCCGCCGGCGAAAACGATGAAAATGCTTGAAAAATGAAGCGGGTTGTGGTATAATAAATTCATAGAAAAAAAGAAGCTCGGACTCTTTTGACCACACATTTATAATCAGGAGTTTTAAAATGCAGAGAAAAATTTTTCGGACGCTTTTAAGAAAAGAGCCGGAAGGCGGATATACCGTTATAGTTCCGTTGCTGCCTGGCTGCGTAACATACGGCGCCACGATGGAAGAAGCCGTTGCAATGTCGAAAGAGGCTATTGAATTGTATCTTGAAGGCCTGATCGCCAGAAACGAGCCAATACCATCTGACGAGAACGTTTTTGAGTATATGGTAACTTTAGAGGATAAAAAGTATGCCTAAGGTGCCTGTTTTAAACTCCAAAGAAGTCATCAAGCTGCTCGAAGCGAACGGGTTTGTTTTAGAAAGGACAAACGGCAGCCACCGTCTGTATTTTAATGATAAAACAAAAAAAACGGCTATTGTTCCATTTCATAATAAAGACCTTCCTATAGGCACTTTACTCGAAATATTGAGACAGGCGGGAATCGCGAAAGATGAAATACTGAAGTGATAAAAAGTACCAAATAAAGCCGTTTTAAACAAAGTATGCTGTATAAAGTAAATAGCGGCGAAAAAATCCAAAAAAATCAAAGAAAAAGAAAGAGGACATTCAGTGAAAAACTTAGTAATCTTAATAGTGGTAATTTTAGTGATCGCAGGCGCGTTCATATTCTTAAAAGGACCGGACCTCACACCGAAAGAAAGCGAATATCTTGACTTCAAACTCGGCGCTAAAGCGAGTCCAGAAATGAAAGCGACCGCAGAATCGGATACATTCAAAACCAAAGGCGAGATCTATTACAGCGTATTCTCGAAGAAGCCTTTTGAGGCCGCAGCTACCGTCGAAGTCGTAATAAAGAACACCGCCGATATGTCAAAAGTTCTGTTCACCGAAGCGCTCGGCACGACTCCTGAAAAGAAGATCATGCGCCCGATCAATCCGGTCAACTCGGATGCAGCCGGTAAATATGTGATCGAACTCGTAAAAGACGG
>DIVV01000219.1 GCA_002423385.1 bacterium UBP16_UBA6123 | reverse complement strand
AAAGAAAGGACCAATGGCCCTCTCTTTTCCCCCGTGCCCCCAATTCTCTCCCTGAATATAAAACTGCGTGCTTGAGGCATACTTCGTATGCCTCAAGCACGCAGTTTTGTAGCATCGAAATAAAAAGGCTATTATCATAGCCTTTTTATTTCGGGCGGCATTTCCTGCCGACTTCGAAGTTTTTTTAAATAGTTCCTGTCACAAACTTTTTCCCTGCCGTTTTTTAGTTTTGCGCACTGCCGGAACTTAATGTTTCGGCTCGCGGAAATGCTATGTAGCACATCTATTTTTTTTAAATTCAGGCACGAAGTTTTTAAATCTGATCAGACAAAAGGACTCGATTTGCGGCAATTTTTTACCGTGAGCCGTTATGTCAAGTCACATTAAAGCCGTTATTGCCCTGCAGGCGCGTGCATGCACGCGCCTGCAAACAAGCAAGCTGGCAGGAAAGAACAGAAAGGCAGGGGAAAATAAACGAAACGAAAACAAATCGCAGGCATGAAAAAACTTAAAACCGAACAAAGAACTGAATAAAAAGAAAGAAGAAGGAAGAGAAAGAGGAGAAATAAAAGAGGAGAAAGGAAAGAAGAAAAATAAAAGAAGAGAAAGGAAAGGAATAAAGAAAGGAAGAGTTAGCCAGTCACCCGGACAGCCAATGCTTTGCAACAGCAACACACTAACGAAATGCATTACCAAATTAAAACCACACAGAACAAGCTATCGATAAACTAAACATAAAGCGTCAGGCAATTTGCAGAAAGAGGGAGGGTTTAAGGGAGGGAGAAAGGGTTGCCAACCTTTTCTCCCTCCCTTATTTTTTAAAACTTTATCAAAATATATTTTTATCCATACAAAGCATGGGAGAGACGAATTTTATAAATTAATCCATTCAATCCATACCTGTAACCAGACAGCGTATTTTTTATTGCCCCGCAGGCGGCAGTGTGTGTGGCGGCGGCGTCCAGCCGCTCGAAGTATATGTGCTGTTATAAGTATGGGTCCAGCCTTCATGTATAGACTGCCGCGTTAATGTATAAAAATATGTTTTGGTTATTTGAGTTCCGTAAGAATAGGTGTATTCATAGATAGTGTGAGTCGCATGCGTAAAAGTTACGAAATTATACCATTCATGCATGAGCCCGTTTTCCTGATAATGCGGATGTATTCCAATGGCTTCATTGCGATCATAAGGCCCGCCGCCCTGATAAGTGTTTAAAGCGTCATCCCACCAGCCGTTTGCAGAACCGTGATAATACTCATTGCCGTTATACAATATATTGCCTGAATCGGTATAGCTTAAAATCTGGTATAATTGTTGCTTTTTTCCGCTCGGATAAAAAGTAGCGACAGTTTTTTGCAGAGGCTTATAAACAACGATTTCCGTTGAAGTTGACGGCTGTTCAAAAGCGGAACTTTTTATATTAACGTGAAGGGTTTCGTCGTTATCGAAGTAATATGGCGTGGCGGTCATCGGCGGAGGCGGGGTAAACTTGAAGGTATGTATAACCGGCAAAACGTTTCCGTCGGTAACACTGAGCAATTCTATTTTTCCTGAACTGGCCGCCACATCAGGAAGTTCGATTGGAACGGTTGCGCCGTCAACTGAAACTTTAAATTCGCATTCAGCGCGATAGTTTGCCATCGGCTCGTTTTCAGCGTCAACGGGTTCTATTCGCGCGATAAGCGGCGGTTGGTCAAGAACTTTAATTTCGACGACCGTCACTTCGGCCGTTGTTTCAACGTCGTTTCCGCTGATAACGCCGTTGTCGTTAATGAAAGTCGCGCCGTCTGCCAATTTAGCCGTTACGACGCAGACGCCGGGTTTACGCGGGATAAAATACAACACGTTATTAATGGTGGTAAAATCGCCGTCATCGCTTTGCCAGTCGGCGGCGTTTGTAATATTGTGCAAGTAATGGAAGTTGCCGGTTTTGGTGTAAGTATAATATTCCCACTTTAAATCGAAGCGGCACGGTTTGCCGCAATCCGTCAAATTAACTGACGATTCGACATAAATATTCAAAACCTTCATTATTGCTTTAGTGGTAAGGGCCGTTTCGAGAGTTTCACCGCTTGCGAGCATGGCGCCTTTTGTTAAAGTAACGCTGATTTCATTTATATCGTTATAATGCGCCGGGAAAGAATAAACGCCGTTTGAATCGACATTGTTGCCGCTCCATATTATAAATTCAGCGGGATTGCCGATTATATCGACGCCGAGCTTTAACTGCACAGACTGCGCGGCTGTGCTTATAAACGTTTTCTTGCTCGGAATAATGCCCGGCAGTAGCTTAATTTTAACTTCCTGCGTGGATGTGGCGTGCGAATTAGGGTCGGTATAGGATGCGAGTATATTATATTCCTTTACAGCCGATATCTCGCCGCTTGTCAATAATAAACCGTCTTCGAATATTCCCTGCTGGTTCGTGATAACATTTACGTCAGGGTTCAATACCTGCCATGTCGTTCCTGGGGTAACATTTGTATCGCCGTACTTTGCCGTGTATTGAATCGGATTGCCGATAAAATCGATTTTAGAGGGTTGGGTTACGGTTAAACTTATGGGCACAAGTACGGTTATCTCTTTTTCAACTTTATCAATGTCTGGAAAATCAGCTAAACTTGTTGTTATCTTGTACTTGCTAAGGCTATCACCGGAATTTAATTTAAATAAGCTGTTTAATGTTACGCAATAATCATCCTTTGAAAATTCTATACTGACGGTAGAAATCTCCCCGCCATCAGAAGTCAATAAAATTTCTTTTGATTCCGTAACGCCATTTATTTTTACTGTAAAGGGAACCGATTCATCCTTATACATACTTGATTTTATATCGTTAGTTATTGTTGTCGGCATTACTTCGATTGCGCATGAATCTTCAACTCCCCAGTAAAAAGCTTTAACATAATATGTATTCGGAGTTCCTGGCGCTGTGTATAACGCCTTATTAGGCGAGTCCGATTGCGAAGAGCGTGCGGGAGCCGCATTAAACTTTGGCGCTGTATATACTACTCCGTCGAACGGAAAAGTTTCGATAATTCCACAAATATTATTGGCGTCGTTATTGAATATTGACCAGATTGGATCTACGTAATTATCATCGCATTTTGCATAGAGCAAGGTTTCTTCAAAAACACCAATTTTTTCTTTCTGGGGAATTATGTTCATGGAACCATCATATCGGCCGTTTAACATACCTTCAAATTCGACTTTTCTGTTTTTAATATTTTCCGGCACGGTTATGTCGGTTCTGGTCTTAGCTTTGATTATATATTTACCTGCATTCATGGGTGTTAATAAATTATTTTCGAAAAGATTGTCTACAGATATCCAATCGCCTTGATCATTAAAATACTCGCATGTCCATTCCATATAATTCGTAATATCATCATCACCAAGCATGCAAGTAAATTTGTAATCTTTATCAATTGGGGTTTTTACAAGAATTGCCTTTTTATGATTAAATTTTACGGTGAATTTGTCGAGAATGTTCGGTTGGTCTGTTTCGAAAGGTACATCGAGAGCATCGTTATCGTTTCTTTTTACAAGGGCGATCTGCATCAAGAATTCCGTACCATCGTCTTTTTTAAGAAAATCGTCGAGATTAACTTGATTATTATTCGAATCCTCAATTTTGAAATCAAACGACGGTGTGATCGGAAGCGCAGAAGGGCCGTTCGATTTAAAATCGACCAGCTCGGCATTCGAAAGGCTTTTGTGATATCTTACATTGGCTGTTTGTTCATCAGTGTTTTCCATCGCACCTTTAAAAACAGTTACCGTCATTTTAGCTTTTATGTTACCGCCAGATGTGTTTGAAACGGGTATTTGTCCAAGTTTAATATAATTGAACGCGGGTATTTCATTAAAGCCATAATTGGTCCATGTGTAGCCGGTATCGCTCGATGTCGCCCAATTCGTACGGGTTATTTCAGTCCCTCCGTTAATACCGTAGCACAATTTAACACCGAAACCAAAACCAGCGTGAGGAAGATGAATTGTATGCAGGCATTTTGATGAACTTTCAGATGTCGGCAGTGTTAAATGATATAATGAAAAATCATTTGTGAAACCTACATTATATGCGACTAATGATCTTGCGCTAATTTTTTTATAAGGTGATTCATCCATTCTGGGGTCATGAGCAATGAAAACCAGGCGGAACCTTATATCGTCAAAATTTTTCAAACTATCATAAGTGATATTTTCTCCGAAAAATTCATAACCCGTTATGATAAAAGTATGTTCAAACAAGTTAACCAAAACAGGATTATTGTTTTGTATACTTATAATTATTCTCCTGATATAATCGAGTGTAGTAGGTGAGAGACAACCCGTTACTTTAGTTTCTAAAATATCACTTGTTGAACTCGGAATATCAATGCCACTTGGAAAATATGGTTTCCGATTGTTCGGGCCGGCCGTAAACCATTTTACTTCTTCTATATGGCTTATTCCTTCATTATCTTGTTTTCCCGTTTTCTTAAAAATCCTATAAATAGCGTCAAATCCGGTTCCAGACAAATCAGGTTTATAACCTTTTAATAACATCAGCCAGCACGCGGCCCAGCAATTACCGCTAAGTTGCTTATAATACGGCCATTTGATGATTTTAGAGCCTTTCCTGTTTTCACCACTTCCTTCAAATTGCACATTATTTACCACTTTCGAGCACTCAATTAAAACATTTGGATCGTCTTCCTTAAAAATTAACTTAACTTTACCGTTATTAAGAGTTTCAATTGCCCGGCTTGGCGCCAAAAGTCTATTGACCGGGCTCGCCTGTCCTTCAGGCCAGTTCCCAAGAAGGTAAACGCACACGGAATCGTCTATTGTTCCCTGTGGGTATATCAAATCGTTGATTTCGTCATAAATACAAGTCAAAACGATATCGCTATTTTTAGTCCCTGGTTTCACGGGGACTCTCAATATCGCGCGCTGGATTTTATTCGTTGAATCAACGTCGAGAACCTTCATGTTCGGTTGCCTGAACGGTAAATCGGTTACCTCATTTATCGTCACCCTGCCGTCAGAATCGACTGATTCCGGCGGAATTTCAAATGAACAGCCATTCCTCAGATTGAACTTTGCGCCGGCCGAGGTCACGATGGCCTGATTTCCATATAATTCGACACCGAACACGCTTAACGTCAAATATGCCGATTTTGTCGAACCATCGGCGGCGATACATGTTCCCATTAATTTCACATTCGCGGCATTATCAGGTGCGTTATATGTGTTGCCGTTTATCGTCCCGCCGCCTGATGTAACAATCCACGAAAGCGACACCTCGCGAGTTGTTTTGTCGGAAAATTTTCCGATAGGTATTAACTTCGACAGATCATAAGTTTGACCAAGCCGAACCGTATCGGTTGATTTGTTAAGCGTAACACTCAGCAATTGAACTTTAGCGCCCTGGACCGGGGCGACGGTTTTCAATTTGAACTGTGTGCTCTGCGTAACACCGAACTCAGTATATGTAACGGTTATCGTAGCGGTTTCGATTCGATCGGGCGATGCGTATATCGAGCCATCGAGAGTTCCGCTTCCATAAGAAAGCGTCCATTTCAAATTCGGATCGCGCGTAACTTCCTTTGTTTGTCCGTCAGAAAATTTTGCGGTAACGGACAAATTCGATGCAAGATCGTAATGCGCGCCAGTCTGAATTTCATCAGTTGTTTTGCTTAGGACAAGAGATGATAACGCAGTTACCTTCAATCGAAACTGCGAGGTTTTATATATTCCGCCTTCAAAATAGTATGCGGTGAACGCCGCGGTTTCGGCAAGCGCTGGCGTAGTATATAATTTCAGCCCCTGACTATATTCGCCTTTTCCGTACGTTAACAAGATGTATGCGCCATTATTGGTAACGTCATTTACTGTTCCATCAGACATTTTATTTAAAATACGAATTCTGCTCATATCATAATTTTGACAGCTCTTCACTTCATCGGTTGTTATACTTAGCGTAAGCGATGAAAGGCCGATTACTTTCAATCGAAACTGCGCGGTTTTAGATATTCCATTATCAGAATATAGCGCCTTGAAGACGATTATCGCAGGTTTAATAGACGCGGTATAAACATCGCCGTCGAGCGTTCCGCCGCCTGAATATATTGACCAGATGGGCGTTACGACCTCGGCGGTTTTATTTGAAAAATAAGCGGTTGCTGATATATTGGATAAATTATAAGTTGAGCATGTGCTGATTTCATCGGTAGTGGAGCTTAAAACTATTTTTGAAAGCCCCTGCGCCGCGCATTTATCAGGGGCCCGGTTAATATCGAGTTCGTCGTTCAACTTCTTTTCGAGCGCCGCGTAATACGCGTCGTCGTTATCGATGACCAGCGGCTCTTCTTCGGCTGTAACTATATTTTGTGAACCGGCGGAATAAGAAAGCGGAAGGACGCCGTCAGAGTTACCGCCGCAGCCGGAATAAATGCTTATAGCAAGAAAAAGCGCGCTAAAAAATGACAGCATCGTCAAAAGCCTCGAAAAATTGGAGGAGAAGACTTCGTGTTTTTGAACTCATGGAGAGCCTCCTGAATTATTTGGTTATTAAAATACATAATCGTTATATTGCCCGATTAATTTTATTACCTGACTAATTTTAATTATAACTGAAATTAAATATAAAGTCAATGGTGATTATTTTAGTCGAAAATGTTAATTTCGTTATAAGTTAGAGCTTAATAAATAGTGAAAAATGCGTCCTATAAATATTATTAAAAAAATTAATATTTAATCAAACCTATAGAAATGCTTTAATGTATGAGTCCGCTCTAAAAAGTCAAAAAATATTGAAAATACGTCTGAAACCCATTGAAAAATCGTTGCCTGAATTTGATAAATCGACTATTTGAAATGGGCTTTTGTACTTGACTTGTACAACTCATCTATATTAGTCTTTTATATTGAGATAAACTTAAAAATCCCGAAACTTATAAATAAAAAAAATCTGATTTTTTAATTTGAATAGACTGATAAGAGTCGATTTGCCTTAATTTTTTACCGCGAGCCGTTATGTCAAGTCATATTAAAGCCGTTATTGCCCCGCAGGCGCGTGCATGCACGCGCCTGCAAACAAGCAAGCTGGCAGGAAAGAACAGAAAGGCAGGGGAAAATAAACGAAATGAAAACAAATCGCAGGCATGAAAAAACTTAAAACCGAACAAAGAACTGAATAAAAAGAAAGAAAAAGGAAGAGAAAGAGGAGAAATAAAAGAAGAGAAAGGAAAGGAATAAAGAAAGGAAGAGTTAGCCAGT
>DIVV01000254.1 GCA_002423385.1 bacterium UBP16_UBA6123 | reverse complement strand
GGGCCATTGGTCCTTTCTTTTCCCCTGTCCCGGTCTTATAGACAACCGGCGGACTTAGACTAACTGCAAAGAAAAGTTAAAAAAATATTCAAGCGAAGCACGAAGGGGTCATGGCTATGATAAACTTTATTATTAAGCGCAAAAATATATTTCTGGCGGGGCTTTTAATATTAACCGCCGTTACGGCTTCGCGTGTGGCGGCGGGTTTTGATATCGCAGTCATTAAATTGATACAATCATTTCCAGCGGCCGTTTTTGATTATCTTTCGCTTTTTTTCACTATACTCGGAAGCGGCGAGGTAAGCGGAGTTATAACCGCGGTGTTTGCGGCTTTTCTTTTCTGGCGGGGCAACAAGCGTGCCGCGTTCTATCTTCTTTTATTTTTCGGCCTTTCGGTCGCTGTAGAACTGGCTATGAAATTCAGCGTGCCACAGCCAAAAGTATTTAGCGAATTCAGGCGCGGCCTTAAGCTGCCGATCGCCGTTTACTCGCCATTCACGCCCTTCGCTTATCCGTCGGGGCACGCTACCAGAAGCGTTATTTTAACGATAATATTCTTTTATGCCGCGCATTTAAAAATAAGCGGCGAGCGAAGAAAAAAAGCGGCAAAGGCCGCTCTTGTAATTTTATGCTCTTTGATGCTTATTTCGAGGATTTACGAAGGCTCGCACTGGCCGATGGACGTTTTGGGCGGGATATGCCTCGGGGCGTATCTGGCGGCGCATATAGCAATACAATTTCAAAAAGATAATTTCTGACACAAAATTCCATAATTTTTATGAAAAATGACCGTTTCGAACCCGGCCTCGCGCAGGCGCATATTAATGCCTGCGTAGTGTTTTTTGCCGAACGACGAATGCGGATCGCCAATATAGTGGAACATTTTGCCGCCGCTGCGCAATACGCGGTAGGCTTCGCGGTAAAAATCGTATGAGTAGAGCTCACCCGCAAGTGAAAAACGCGGCGGATCGTGAATAATAGCCTCGAAACTCGAGGGCGGAAACGCCGTTATCGCATCATAAACGCTTTCTAAATTGGATTTAATGACCGGGTTACCGAAAAAATCGCTCGACCACGGATTATAAGAGGCCATTTTAAGCACGGCCGGGTTTCTTTCGAATGAAACGACCGAGCGCGCGCCGAGTTCGGAGGCTATAATGGCGGTATATCCGAGTCCGGTGCAGGTGTCTAAAACGCTCATTCCGCGCTTTACGATATCGCGCGCCTTGCATTTAGAATCGTCCCACGGGCTAATACCCTCGCTGCGGTGCATTTTTACGCCGTCTATTTCCATCGTGGGCGCATCATCTGTGGCGGCGAGTTTCACGTTACCGTATTCGGATGCAAAATGGAGCGGCGTAGCCTCCATAGTTAAAAAATTCACGGCGTAAACTTTTTCGGGAGTGCTTTCGAGCAGGGCGATAAGTTTTTCACCGATAGTTACCTCGCCGGCCGATTCGCCATCGCCGAAATCGAAATTAAAACGGTTGTGAAGTATATATTGATTATCTGATATGCTTACCTTGAGCTTGCGGGCGGTTTTATTTAAATCAAGGCTTACGACGGAGTCGAAACTATCGCCATTTCTGAGTTTTTTTGACTCGCGCCTGAGTTTTTCGATTATGGCGAAGTGAAAAAACGCCAGCCCTTTATATAAAATAGTAGTTGACAATTAATAGCACCTTAACTTTACTTGAATTTGCTTGAATTACCGACCGATTTTTTCCAGCTCGTCTATCTGGATATTGACGCCGTTATATTTAACCGCATAAACGGTTTTTTTAACCGGGTTAACGAAGAAATAACGGGTGGTATCGAAATCAGGCCGGTTATGAGCGGCGAATTTTTCGATTTTTTTACCGTCGCGCGAAACTCTGATTATTTCGATATCGCCGCGCGTAAAAGACTTAATATAGAGATTATCGGCGTTATCGGTCCCGATGAATTGAATGTTCTGATCGGGGGATTCGCGTTTTATTTCGATAATCATCTTTTCGACCTCGTTATCTTCAAAAGCCGCGAATATCTTCCATGATTTGGAATCTTCATGGAATTCAAAGTAAGGATGGGCGTTATCGGAAAAAAAGCAAAGCCCGCTGGCTATGGATATCTCGCCGGTGTATGCGCCGGCGGGCGTAAATAAAAATATTTTTTGCTGCACGTAATCTTTAACGTAGAGGTTATTTTTTTTATCGACGGCTATTTCATTAACCTGGCGCAACCCGCCGAATTCTTTTTCTTTAGCGCCAAAAACTTTTTCAGGCAGGCCGAGCGAAGAAAATTTAACGACCGATAAATTTTTATTATCGCCTAAAAACACTGAACCATCAGAGGTTACAGCGATATCGATCATATGCGATAAATGGTGGCGGTCGGTAAAATAATTAATCGTTTTTATAAAATTACACTCGTCGTTGATGTCAAATACGCTCACGCGGTAGTTTTTGCAGTCAATAACGTACAGATGCTCTTTATCATCGACGAAAAAAGACGAAGGTCCGTTGAACATACCGAACGGCACTTTGCCGCTGTGCGTTTTAAGAACGCCGATGCGGTTTTCTTCGGTACCCGTTTCAAATTCGACGATTTTTTTGCCGGTTTTTGATTTTAAATCCCGAGCGGCGCTATCGTTGATTCTGGCTTTCACTTTTTTAAGCTGCTCTTTTTCTGAAGCGCCCGCGAGTGATATATCGGTTTTTATAAAAACGGCGATAACCATAAACATTAATATCAATTTAAATTTAGCGTAGATCATCTTTATACTCCATTAAATTTTTTTTACATAATTATTAATTTTAACGAAAAAATCAGGCATTTATTCCGAGCGAACCACGCCACGCGCACTTGCGCAGTCGGTCAACTACGATTACAGCGGATTTAATGAGAGCAGGAGCCGCAGTTATGGCTCGAACACGAGCCGCAGGAGCTATCCAGTTGCGCGGAACTTTTACCGCCCCCCGAACCGACGAAACCGAAATTAGATATCTGCCTGCGCGAAGCGCCGCCGCATTCGGAGCAAGCCGGATCGGGCGCGCTTTTCATCTGTATTTTTTCGAATTTAACTCCGCATTTTTCACAAATAAACTCAAATATAGGCATATGACGCTCCCTGTTTAAATTATAAAACGCTTACCTGTATCTGCTCTAAATGATATGACTCGTCGGCGCGCACGAAAATAGATTTTCCGAGACGGGTTTCTAAAAGTTTTAGCCGTTCGCCTTCTTCGCCAAGCAGATGAGAGGCCACATCAGGATGAGTATTTACAAGTATTTTATCCGACTCGGTCATCTTCGACATCTTCGCGATTTCGCTTCTTACTTTATTAGATATCAACTTAGACGCGTAAACTTTGCCGGTGCCTTTGCAGTAAGGACAATGCTGCAGAAGAACTTCGTTGATCGATTTAGAAACGCGTTCGCGGGTAATTTCAACGAGGCCGAATTCGGTAATGCCGATTATCGAATTTTTCGATTTATCTTTTTTAAAATTTTCGCGCATTACTTCCATTATTTTATTTTTATGGTCTTCTTTCATCATATCGATAAAATCGACTATTATAATGCCGCCGATACCGCGTATTCTTATCTGGCGGGCTATTTCGTAAGCGGCCTCGAGATTGGTTTTAAATACCGTTTCTTCAAGGTCATCCTGGCCGGTGAATTTACCCGTGTTAACGTCGATAGCTGTAAGCGCCTCGGTTTTTTGAATGATGATATAACCGCCGCAGTTAAGCCATACGTGGGTTTTAAGCGCGCGGTCTATCTGGCGGTCTACGCCCATCTTTTCAAATATAAAAACTTCTTCTTTATATAATTTTAATTTTTCGACCTCGCGCGGGGCCATAAATTCGAAATATTCACGAAGTTTCATATACTGTTCTTCGGAATCGACGTATATTTCGGTAACGTCGTTGGTAAATAAATCGCGAAGTATCTTCATGGCGATATTCAACTCGTTATGTATAAGAGCATAAACTCCGGCTTTATGAATGCGCCCCACGATTTTATCCCACAACTGGAGTAAAAATTTTATATCGGTTTCGATTTCTTCTTCGGTGATCTCGCTGGTGGAGCTGGAGGCGGCGGTGCGGATAATAAGTCCCATATCCTGAGGGCAATGTTTATCGCCGATGGATTTCAGTCGTGAGCGCTCGCTTTCATCGGTTATGCGGCGTGAAACGTATATGCTTTTTTCGTTAAGCAATAAAACGCAGAACCGGCCGGGAAGCGTCAAAAAAGTCGTGCCGCGGGCGCCTTTAGTCCCGAGAGGGTCCTTCATTATCTGCACGACTATTTCCTGGCCGACCTGAAGCACGTCTCTAATGTATATGTCTTTCATGCTTATCGCGTCGTCTTTTTCGACGCCTTCGATATAGTAATCGTCTATATGCAAAAATACGTCTTTTTCAAGCCCCACATCGACGAATGCCGACTGCATGCCCGGTAAAACATTAGAAACTTTACCTTTGTATATATTACCGACTATGCGTAAAGACTCTTCGCGTTCTACGTAAAACTCCGCCAGCCGGTTATCTTCAAGAATAACGATTTGAGTTTCGTCGGAATCGACGTGAATAATAATTTTTTTCTCCAAAATACGGGCCCCTTTCAATAAATAATTATATAAATAATTAAAAGAATGAATCAATAATTATTTGAATTAAATCAGGATATTATATAAAAAAAATGGAAAACTTTCAAGATATATATTAGAAAAGAGAATAAAAAAAACCGCCGCGAACATTAACCTTAGAAAAGCGCTGTAATGTGCTTAATATTTCAGCTGTTCGCGACGGCATTAATTGGGTTCGTTAAGTGCCACAATTAATAAAGCAAGTATCGTGCCAAAAATAATAAAAACCAAAAAATCATATATAAACGGCATTTTGAATTATTTATTAATTTTATCTAAATTCAACAACAGTTACAAAGTTACATTTTCATCGATACATCGTTACACTGATGAGGTTACATATGTTTAACCTTAAAAATTGAGAAAACCGTTTGAAATACAATGTTTTTTCAATCTTAAAAATTCAAAACTTTTTTCAATTATCTCAAATTCAAAAGTCCATATTTTTTCATTCTCCGCCACAGAGCCATTCGGCTGATGTTTAAAAACTCCGCGGCTTTATTACGGTTATTATTATAACGGTCTAAGGCGTCCAGTAAAGTTACATATTCCTCGCTACAATCCAATTCAACCTCGTCCGCTAGCGCTTTTACCTGCCCGGCTCGAATTATTTCATAGTTTGCCGCCTTTGCGTCTGAAAGCTGCATAGCGCCTTCATTCATAGCCTTCGTTACATTCGTTACATTTTTTTTATAAATTTCTAAATAATCTTCAGCAAGCTGTTCTATATCGATAATGGAATTATTCGCAAAAACGAATGCGTGCTCAAATATATTGTACAATTCCCTTACGTTACCCGGAAAATTATATGAGAGCAAAAATTTAATTAATTTATCAGAAATGCCATTAATATTTTTACCGTATTTCAGATTTAATTTTTTTATAAAATGTTTAGCGAGAAGCAAAATATCTTCTTTGCGCTCTTTTAACGACGGAACCTTGATATTAACTATTTTAAGCCTGTAATATAAATCTTCACGAAATTTATTTTCTTTTATGAGTTCCTGTAAATTTTTATTGGTAGCCGCTATTATACGAACGTCGATTTTTTGAGATATATTCGAACCGAGCGCTTCAAACATTTTATCTTCGATAACATGAAGCGTCTTAACCTGAAGATGAATAGGAAGTTCGCCTATTTCATCCAGAAGAATGGTTCCGCCGGAAGCCATCGCGAATTTTCCGGGTTTATCTTTTTTAGCGTCGGTAAACGCGCCTTTTACGTAACCGAACAATTCCGACTCGATTAAAGCGTCAGGAAGAGCTCCGCAGTTAACGACTACAAAAGGCGATTCACGGCGCTCCGATGCCTGATGTATAGTTCTTGCTAAAAGACTTTTTCCGGCTCCAGAAGCGCCTTCTATAAGGACGTTGCAGTTACTTTCGGCTATAGAAGGTAAAATCGCGTATAAATCGTTAATGAATTTGCTGTTACCGACGAGCAATTTGGAAGCATCGACGGAATCGTAATCAGGGCCGCCCGGGCCGCCTTCAGAAATATTGACAATTTCGGCGTTACTGTTAAAAAAAGCGAAAACGCCCTTCACCTTGCCAAAATTATCGGTAAATTCGCACAAAGAAGCCTTTACATAAATACGCCTGCCGTTTTTATGGTTCAAAAATAATGAAAATTGATTCTTAACGCCGGCTTTTAAATTTTCTATATTTTTATGAAAAACGGCGAGTTGATCTTCACAAATATAATCGATTATGGAGCGAGAATGAAGCTGTTTGGCTGAATAGCCTATTATTTCATTCATTTTTTTATTTACAAAAACCGTTTTAAAATTATTATCTACAAGCCAGAACCCTTCGCTCAGATTCTCTACTATTTCACGATATTTTTCCTCGCTTCTAATCAAAGCCTCCTCGGCTTTTTTGCGCTCGCTGACCTCGCGCCATGCCGCGGCGAAACCGTCTTTCAACTTCACCGCTCTTATATCGAAATATCTACAGCCCTCAACGGCCCCCTGATCGCAAACTTTAAAAGCATGCTTGATTAATGGCGTTTTATTATTAACGACGCCGCAGTATTCATTAAAAAGACCATTATCTTTATTCGAAGGCATAAGTTCACAAAGTTTCGCTCCTATCTGCTGAGCGCCGCTCATACGGTTGCTGACGCAGGCGGATTCGTTCACATATTCAATAATAAAATCCTTAATGTCTCCGTTATCGTCTCTTATAGCGCTGTATATACCGAAACAATCGAGCATGGTTTCGACGGAAGTTTTAAACACCTCCGAGCTTTCCTTAAGTTTTAACTCGAGCATACGCCTGTTATAGGCCATTTCAACGGCGACGCAAAGCGATTCTTTAGTAAACGGTTTTATTATATACCCGTATGGATTGGTAGTTTTTGCGCGGCTGAAAATATCATCGCGCGAATGAGAGGTAAGATAAACGACCGCGGCTTCTATATCGCTGTCGTTTTTAATGAGCTCGGCAACCTCGACGCCCGCTTCCGCTTCATCCAAAGATATGTCCATCAATACTATATCCGGTCTAAAAATATATATTTTTTCGAGCGCCTCGCGCTTATTCACGGCGCAATCTACGCTGCGATAACCGGCCATATTTAAAAACGCCGTGATCATTTTAAGCTCGATGGCGTTATCTTCGACGACCAATATCTTCAAAATATAATTTTTATTATGGTCATTATCTTTTTTCATAAAGCCTTATTTATTAATTTAATTTAATTTTCTTCCCGATAAATTATTTCTTCTTTTTCTATCCCGGCGCAGTATATCATATTTTTTTTATATTCGCCGAGTATATAATTGAGCACAAGCTGGGCCTTGATCGAACTTCCGCCGATAAGCGAAGTGGTCACCGAAAAACTGATGATTCCCGGCCCGTCTGAAATTAAAATGCATGATTCGATATAAGGTTTTATATCGCGCAGCCTGTCGTTATAATCGACCATAATTTTATCGCAGCCGGCGATTGAGGCTATTTTATCTTTAATAAATTCCGCGGCCCAATCGTCGTTTTCAAAATCAGCCTCTATATCGCAGCGATATTTAAAGGCTTTTATTTTTTCAACGGTTTTATTTATATCGGCCGAAACGTATTGCAGGCGAAAAAAATTAATGCCCGCCGGAAACGCGTCGTTAAGCGTTTTTAAAAGCCCGTCGTTAATTTCAATTTCTTTATTAAGATGAATATTAACGAATTCACGCTTAGAAGAAACCCCCAGCGAAAGCGCCGGCGAAAAAGATAATTTCGGTTTTTTCGAAAACCCTTCGGTGTAATGCACCGGCAGTTTCGCCCTGATAAGCGAAATATAAAAAATATTTATAATATCGCGATGGGCGCTATATTTAATCATGCCCTTCTTTTCATACCATGCCTGCAAGATATATTCATTAATTTGCATTTACTTCTCCCGTCTTTATTAACAAACTCCGCAGCGCCTGCAGTGTTGAGGATCGCAAATCGGAGATACTTTTTCTTCACGCGCCGCGGCGAACTCGCCGGCTAAAAATTCGGTTCTTACGCCGGTATCTATGACGCTCCAGGGCAGTTGTTCCCGCGTAGTTATTTCGCGCGAAGCGTAGCCATCCAGCTCGATACCCGCGCTTTTAAAAGCGGCGCGCCATGCCGCGATATTTAATTTATCGTCCCATGCGTCGAAACGGCATCCGGCCTTATGGGCCGCCAGCAAAACTTTCGATAAAGCCCTCGAACCGCGGGCAAGCGCGGATTCAAGAGTGGTGACGTCGCAGCGGGTAAATTTCATGCAGACTTCGCGGTGTTTTTTCAAGGCCGACCTGATTATATCCTGCCGGCGGATAATTTCGTTGCGATCGATCTGGCGGGCCCACTGAAAGGGCGTATGCGGCTTCGGAACGAAAGTGGAAAAAGTTACGTTGACCGAAAAGCCGCGCGACCTTTTTTCACGGGCGATCGAAACGACGCGGCTCACGGCGGCGGCTATTTCCAGCAGATCTTCATCGGTCTCGAACGGCAGGCCTATCATAAAGTAAAGTTTTATAAGTTTATAACCCGAATCGACCGCGGCCGCCGTCGTGGCATAAAGGTCTTCGCCCGAAACGTTCTTATTGATAATATCGCGCATTCTCTGTGATCCGGCCTCGGGAGCGAAGGTGAGCCCGGATTTTTTATTTTTTGAAAGCCAGCCGGCCAGTTCGACCGAAAATGCCGAAATCCTCTGCGAAGGAAGCGATACCGAAAAAAGAGCGTCTTTAAAACCGTCTTCGGTAGAATTTAAATTCAGCGTATAATCGATTATTTCTTTGAGGCCGGCGTGATCGGTAGCCGTGAGCGCTGAAAGAGTGAATTCGGTATAACCCGTATTAAGAAATATTTCTTTTATTATATCTTTTATATTTTCAACGCTGCGCTCGCGGTAAGGACGGTATATAAAACCGGCCTGGCAGAAGCGGCAGGCGTTTTTACAGCCGCGAGCCACTTCGACGACGCCCCTGTTGAAAACCGTTTCAAAATTAGGGACCATTAAGCGCAGCGGATGGCGGGCGTCGTTTAAATCCGGTATCACGGCCGTTTTAACACGCGCGGCGGCGCCGTCTTTGACCGGCTTAAATCCGGTCTGAACGCCGTTTTCGTCAAATTCGGCCTCATAATAAGACGGAACGTAAGCCCCTTCGATCTTTGAAAGCGCTTCTATTTTATCTTTGCGCGACATTCCACGCTTTTTAGCGTCTTTTAACGCTTCGCAAATGAGCGTCACGGTTCGCTCGCCGTCGCCGATAAAAAAAACATCGATAAAATCGGCCATGGGTTCGGGATTCACGCAGGCCGAGCCGCCCGCTATTATTATCGGATCGGATTCGTGGCGGTTTTTAGATTCAACGCAAATACCCGCCAGACTTAAAAGGTGCAGCACATTAGAATAATTAAGCTCGTATTCGAGAGTAAAACCGATAATATCGAATTTTTTCGCTTCGATCATATAATTAATGGAATGCAGCGTATAACCGATTTTTTCCATAAGCGCGGCGCAGTCGTCTTCGGGTAGAAATACCCTGTCGCAGAGCACGCCGTCGATAGATTCGATAATTTCAAATAATATTTTAACGGCAAAATTTGACATTCCTATTTCATAGGTATCGGGGAAAGAAAGCATGAATTTAAATCTGCTTTCAATTTCCTCAGGGCTCAATTCTTCTTTTTTTAGTCCGTATTCGCAGCCGATATATTGCTGAGGCTTCGATACGTTCTGCAAAATATATTCAAATTTATTAATTATTATCCCTCCAGTATTCTTCGAATGTGTAGTAAGTGTTATATAAAGGAAGCGCGGCTAATACTTCGTTAAAATATTTCGCGTTTATTAATTTCGAATCGGCTATAACCAGCAAGCCTTTTCCATTTTTTTCGCCTATGCGGCCGATAGCCTGCTTTATTTTCAAAATAGTTTTCGGCAGCATATAATCTTCGAATTCCTGCATTCCGTCGGAGGCGGCCTTTTTCTTTCTGACCGCTATACGGGGATCTTCGAAAAACGGAAATGGAAGTTTTTCAAGTATTAGCGTATCGATAGACTCGTTAACAAGATCCGAAAAATCCATGAGCCCCTGCGATCCAAGAATTACGCATGAATCTTCGCTTTTTAAAAACTCCTTCACCTTATCGCTTAATATTTCGCTTCTTTGATAAAAACATTTAACGCCCGCGCCGGCCAGCGTTTCGTTAACGATTTTAAAAACGCTTGTCATCCGTTCTACCGAGCTGAATAAAACCATTATTTTGCCTGGTTTTTTAACGGCTATTTTAACGATCATCTCGCTTAAGCGGGCGATAAAAGACGCCGTATTTTTAGAATCAAAAACCGGCATTTCACGGGGCACCAATAAGTTAAGCGCCACGTTATTACAGTACTGCGAATAAGAATTGATTTCTAAGCGCCTGTATTTTTGAAGCCCCAGGTTCCATCTGACGAACTCGAAACTGTTATTCACCGAAAGCGCCGATGAAACCAGAATAAAACTTTTCGCGTCATTGAATATATTTTTAGATAAAATTTTACCGACATCGACGGGCTCTACATGAATGAACCACTCCTGCTTGAAACCGTCGAGTTTCAGGTATGAAACGAAGGTAAGGTCCGACGACTGGATTATTAATACGATAAAATTATCGAATTTTTGAATGGATTTTAAAAATTTATGAGTTTGAAAGAGCGCTTCGCTCTTGGCCGAGTGGTCGAATTCGCCGGAAGGGCCCTGCAGCATATTTTTAACTATCTTTTCAAGCGCGCGCCTGGCGTTTTTTAAATTAATCGAAAGGTTGATAAGTTTTTCGAAAAATATTTCATGCATCTGACAGTCTTCGATGAGCTTATTAAGCGCGATAGTATTGGAAACCGAAGTTTTCGCGCCGTCGCGGCCTTCGAATATCTGATCGACGATGGCGTTTAAACATTCAAAAAAATCGGTGGCGGCCCCTATCGAATGTTCGGCCGTGCGCAGGGCGTTCGCGGCGCATTCTCCGGCGCCTTCGACTGAGGCGGCCTGCGAATAATAATCCCTGAATTCTTCTAAAACGTCGAAGAGCTCGCGCCGGTTAAATCTGCCGTTAAAAGTCTCTACTATGGCATCTTCTATTCTGTGCGCCTGGTCCATGATTATATTGAGCGTCTTTTCACTTTTAAGACCCTTTAATATTTCTTTCCATTTTAAAAAAGTGGCGATGGAGGTTATTATTACATCCGAATGTAAAAAATTATACTGCGCGCTTTTATAATAGCAGTTTTTAACTGAAGGGCATTTATCCTTAAGGCAATAATCGGAGGACGACTTTATAAATTCGAGCTGCGGTTTCAGCCTGGGATATTTATTGGTTAAAAACGGCGCCACGTTTTCGAGATGGCCGTCGGGCGAAACCATAAGGTAACACTTTATATAAAGCAGGAAAAATTTATCTTCGGCGAGCTCCGCGTTTTTTTCAAGCAGCTCGAAATTGAGTTTGCATAAATAACATTCAGGCTCCCTGAGAGTATGAAAACCGACCTCGCCGTTAAAAGCGGCCGTAGCGACGGGAATATGGCTTCTGGCTATCGAATCGATGGCCGCCTGCTGCGACTCGATAATAAAAACGCTTTCGCCGCTTCTTTTAACGTGCAGCGCGCCCGCGTGCAGAAGGCAGTCGATGCGGTTCATTTTATGGGCGATTTCAACCATCGCGCAGCGCGACTCGGAAAAAACTTTAAGCGCCGTCGATACCAGGCCGGACTGAACGATATAATCGTCGTTGGTAAGCCTGTTTTTTTCATTCAGCGCGGTAAAAAGGTTAGCGAGCGACTCATTGAGATCCGGCTCCGGCGCGAATTTAAAGCAAGCCTGAGCGCCGGATGCCGGATCGCGCGCGGGAATCGCCGATGCGCGGCCCGCTTTTTTTGAAGCGACCGCCTTATTAAGAGCCCTATATTCGGAATATAATACATTAAAAAATTCGGCGGTCGAAGGGCTCAGGCATCCATCGGCATTGGATAGAATTAATTTATAAAATTCATCGTTGTGATGGGTGAGAGAATATGAAATCAGATGATTAAGAGCGTAATAAGTGTCTTTGGCGTCGATTAAAGCCCTGTGGTCTTCGCTTTCTTTGATATTAAAGTAATTGAGTATTTTTTCGAGATTGAAATATTTAAGCTGCGGCATAATGAGCATGGCTATCTCGCAACTGTCGATAAAATCCGCGGGCCGCGCATCTTCAAAATCGCGGGCTATAAAGGTTTTTTCAAAACCGGCGTTATGCGCGACGACGGCGGCGCCTTCTATAAATGCGCGAAATTTATCTTTTTGCGATGCCGCATCGGGCGCGCAGGCGATCATTTCGGTGGTAATGCCGGTAAGCGCGGTAATATTCTGCGGCACCGCGCCGCCGGGATTAATAAAAGTAGAATACTCCTCGCCGATATGATTGTTGTTAATTTTAAAAGCGCCTATTTCAATTATCTTATCGGTCTCAAAATTAATGCCCGTGGTTTCAAAATCTAAAAAAACCACGCCTGTTTTAAATTTAGACCAGAAGTTCAGCGTCAGCAGATTATCTTTGATATACTGGCTCATAACTATAGCTTGCTCTTTCTATGCCGCATTTTCGGCTAAAAATTTTTTAATCTGTTTAATGTCTTTCAAATAATGATACTTCGGAAGCGCGCCGGCTATTTTTCTTCCATATGTCGTATTTGAAAGCCTGGTGTCGAGAACCGCTATGACCCCGCGGTCGGTTTTATGCCGAATCAGGCGTCCGGCGCCCTGCTTGAGTTTTAAAATGGTCCATGGCACGGATGATTCATAAAACGGATTGCGGTTATTTTTTATCAAATAGTTATCGCGAGCTTCGTTTAACGGATGCGAAGGCACTTTAAAAGGAAGTTTGGTTATAATAAGAGTGGACAGCGACTCGCCGCGCACGTCGATACCCTCCCAGAAACTATCCAGAGCGAAAAGACACGAACGGGTGTCGTTTTTAAATATCTTTAACAGCTCTCCGCGGGGTTTCTGGCCCTGCATATATATTTTATGGCCCTCAAGCGAAAGTTTAATTCCGATTTCACTATAAACGTATTCCATCATAAATTTCGAAGTGAATAAAACAAGCGCCCTGCCTTCCGATTCGTTGATAATATCCTGTATCCAGCGTGACGCCTCTTCGTTGAACGCCCGGTCTTTCGGCGTGGAAACCAGCGGCGCTATTATAAAAGCCGCCTGTTTTTCGAGATCGTAAGGCGAATCGAATATAACCTCGGCCGTTTTAAAGCCATTGAGACCTATTTCACTTTTAATGTATTTGAAATTATTTTCGGTCGAAAGAGTGGCCGAAGTGAGTATGGCTGAATCTTTAACCGCGAAAAGATTATTTTTGAGAATTTCCGCCACGTTAAGCGGCGAAGATATTAATTCGACGCTCAAGTGGGCGCCTGAATTTCCCCGCGAAGACGACTGCCAGGGAAGCGAACACCATAATATATTTTCTTCGGCGCAACTGTCGATATCGCTCCAGAATTCAACGAGAGCGCTCATTTCACCCAATATCGAATTGATCGCGCCGCCGTTTAAGGCCGTTTTTTTCTCGGCAAGCATTTCGGAGACTTCGGAGCTTAAATCCGACATTTTAGCGATGGCCTCTTTAAGCGGCTCGGCGTTCGGATTCGACATTATCTGTTTGATATGCTGCGGTTTTAAAAGCATCTGGCGCGCGAGCGAAGAGACGGCATAATCAGGCGAGCCGCCGTTCGACTGAGCGGAAACTCCCGAATCTTCAAGATTTTTCGCGGACAATTCATTGACGAGTCCCGGAGCCACGTAATTAAAATAAAGTTTAAGTTGTTCATCAATCATTTGTTTATGCTCGGCGATGCGTTCGATGATTTTTTTAGACTTTTTGCTGAAATTTTTCTTCAATAAATGGGTTATGGCGTTAAGGTTCGAATAAATTTTATTGTATGAAAGAGTTACCGAAAAACTGCTCTGAGTAATATCGGCTATATGATGCGCCTCGTCGAAAATTACTCTGGTATGCTGCGGAATTGGATTTTGAAATTTCTGGCGCGCCGAGCCGGCGGCGGCTTCATCTTCCTGCTCGTCGCCGCCTCGCAAAGCGGATGATTTAAGAAGTTCCCTCGAGGATTCTATCATCAGGCACGAAAGATATAGCGAGTGATTTACGACTATTAAATTAGATTTTTGCGCGGCGGCTATAGCGCAAAAATAATTACATTCTTTAAAATACTGGCACCTTACATTCAGGCATTCGACGCTCGTGCAGGCAAGAAGCCGCTGGAATTGGTAATCGCCGCAAACCTCATGGCGCAGCTCGTCGAATTCGCCGATACCGCCTCTTTCTATAAGCGCCGCCGCTTCAAGATAAATATCGGTTTTAAATTTTATTTTTTCGGCCATATTATAATCAGTAAAAAGATCGAGCGGTATTCCGTTATCTTTGATATCGAATAATTTTTTCAGACAGATATAATTATTTTTGCCTTTTAATATTTTATAACTGAAATCGAGCCCATAGCGGCTGGATATCGCCGGAAGATCGGAAGTTTTAAGCTGGTCCTGCAGCGTTTTGGTATTGGTGGAAATTACGAGCCTGCAATTGGCGCTTTTAGCGTATAAGGCCGCCGGTATTATATACGCGTAACTTTTTCCNNATGAGCGCGTGACCGCCGTTTAAAAGCGAATCAAAAACCAGCGAGGCCATTTCCGCCTGGCCCGCCCTTTTTTCATAACCGTCGAGAGTTCTGGCTATAATTGAATTCTGGTCGAAATACCAGCTTATTTCTTTATGGTGCGGTATTTTAATATTACTTATCATCTTCTAAAACCTTTTGCGCTTCTTTTTTTAATTCCAATATTTTATAACTTTCCTCATCGGTAAGCGATTCGGATTTTTTTATATAAGCGTTTATCTTATCCAGCGATAAAGCCGTCAGGCCCGAACGCATACATGTATTAACAAACATAAGCAGTTCAACTGTTTTTAATTTTTGCGTCTCTTTTTTCTGCCGCATGGAAATATTATCTATTTTTTTAATTTCCGAAACCGTTATTTTTTTGATAAGTTTCGAGTTTTTTAGATCATCGATTTTTTCGCTGGAATATCCCGGATAATAATCAAAAACGGAATCGACATGGGCCAAATAATCCAAAATACCGCACTGCGTAATCTCATTAAGCACAAGAGCCCGGCGCGCCTCATCAAAAAAATAAACGGAACGGCTTTTTTCGCCGGAAGTATAATTGAAGCAGCGGCTGGAATCAGGACATAGATATAAAGAGCCGCTGAGATCATTTTTAATTAACCATGTTCCGCTTTTGAATTTTAATGAAGCCGCGGAAAAATTTTTGCCTGCATATGATAACATAAAACAGCCGCTCGAATCAAGGTATGATATATTTAAACTTGCCGCTTTATTTATATTAATCAAAAACATAGCCTTTTCTTCTTTTTTATCGATATCATAAACATAAAGTTTTAAGCCAATGCCGTTTTCGTTAGTACCGCCGCCGTTCGGCATATGCTTAAAGTAATAAAAATAACGGCATTCGAGAACGCTGTCTATTGAATATTTAACCAGGTCTGAAGAAAAGCAGGCGAAGTCAATATCTTTATCACGGCAAAAAACGCCGGCGGTCTTAAATAAAACTTTTTGGTCGATTAAATTAATTATTTCAAGCGACGAAGCGTTATCGATTTTCGGATCAGTCAGAAATCTAGCCATATATTTGCCATCGGGCGATATCATAAAAATATGAGCGAACTCTTTGCCTTTAAAATAGCCTGGAAGATATTCCGCCGCGGCCGCGCCGTTATTTATAGGCGCCAGACTGTATTTGCCATTTCTTTTTAATACGGCCGCATGTCTTTTGTTGTAAATATCAAATACACCCGCCAGCTCGAAATTTTGAGTTTCCGGCACTATAGGGTAGAAATTAAAATTTCCGGCCGATAAAAGGTTTATTTCATAAGCGGCGGTGTTCGGGCCGTAGGAATAAAGCGTGCGCATATTTTTATTTTCAGACAGCAGGCATGAAACGGGCCCCGCGTTATTATACTTAAAAACGCGTGTTTTACTTAATTTAACGGGAAAGGGAGAATCCGGGTTTATCGTCGAATCGATCGAATAATCAACTGTTTCGACCGCTCTGACGGCCGCCTGATAACCGGCGGAATTATGATATTTAAGAATTCTGGCCTTGATAAATTCGATATCGGCTTCAAAATCGGAAGAAGCGATAACACGATTAAGCATTCGGGAGGCTTCGTCATACATTCCAGCAAAAGCGAGCGCCTTTGATAATTCAATTTTTTGAATATCGGTCAAATTAATGGCCGGATTATCGCTTATATAATCGATAATTTTTCGCGCGCGCTCTTTAAAAGAAGTTGCATACATATTGACGAAAAGCGATGCGTAATCACCGGCCGCCGGGCCTGATATATTTGTCACTCCCGCTATATGTTTTTGCGCCAGCGCCCTGTTTTCAGCCACATAGTAAGCGTACTTAACCATCAAAATCTTCAAACGCGAAGAAGCGTCTTCTGAAATATCTTTATTTTCAAGAGCGGCCGTTAATTCTTTTTCAAATTCAGAATATCTGCCCGAATTCAAATGCTTTTCAATGATTGAAAAATCCGGTTCATATTTTGGAGCGGCCGGTTGCGGCGCCGAAACTTCAACCGATGACGAGTGCGCCGCCGCGCTTCCGCCTTTAAGCGAGACTGAAGTCGTATCTTCAATAGCGGCAGACAACGGGACCTTTTGAGCGCTGAGAGCCACGGCCGCGGTATCGGCCGGCGCATCTGATAGTACGGCTTCTGAAGTATCTCTTACTGATAGAACGGCCGCTGCAGTTGTTTTAGAAGCCGTAACTTTATTTTCCGATTTTTTCGGGGGAGCGCTTATTTTATTTTCCTTAGTTTTAGCGGCTGGAAGTACATTTTTAGAAGTATTAACCGCCGGACGTCGTTTCTCGGGCAGTGAAACCGGCGAGGTCGAACCTTCATCGAATTTATCGTTAGAAGGAGGGTTATCGCCCGCTCCGGGCTTAGCCGAAGGTTTTACTTCACGCACGACGCTGGGTGCGCTTTGATTATCAACGCCCGATGAAATAAAACTGTACAGGTAGATACCACAACCCGCGCCCGCAAGTATTATAACAATAATCGACAGCCGGATAACGCGGTTATAGAATTTAACGTTTTCGGCGGCACGATTGATCTGCTCAAAGTTTATCTCCCCGCCGTCCGTTTTGTTACTATTTAAATCATCGTCATCTCTATAATTCATTTTTAATCGAGCCGCCTTTTTAATTTTTTGAATTATATCAAAAAAAACTGATATTTTCAAGTATTAAATCATCAAGTATTAAATCAAGCAGCACGATCAGTATAATTTTTCAGATAACAAATATCTTCTTCAACAAACTACGCCCATAATGCTTGCAAAACCTTGCCTCAAAAAAGAGAATTAAAAAAAAATGTCATTTACTTGACAAACATCCCATGCTTTCGTATAATTAAAGTAGGGATATAATTATTAAATACTCCTAACCGCCCAATTTGAAAAGGTTTATATATAGATGGCCGTTCACGGCCTTAAGCAAGGTTTTTCATTATATTGATCAGAAATTTAAATATTAATATTAATATGTTATATCGAAAGGAAGTGGGCCTTATGTTTAATAAAAAATTTAAAGTCTTAGCCACGATAATGAGCCTGGTTTTCATGTTCAGTTTAGCGGCTCCGCCGCCTGCGCACGCGGGCATCTTCGATTCGATCACAAGCACCGTCCAGGGCGCATACGACGCGGCTAAAAAAACCGTATCCGGCGCCGTCGATACAGCTAAACAAATCGTCGGAGTCACCATAGACACGGTAAAGGACGTTGCCGCCAACGTTAAAGATGTTGTCACAAACACCGCTAAAGATGTTTACGAAACGGCTAAAAACGCGGTCAAAAGCGTCGTAACCGCCGTAACCGGCGCGGGCAAAACGGTCGCCGACACGGCTAAAGCGGGCGCCGATGCCGTTAAAGACGGCGCCGGAAAAGCCGCCAATCTGGCCAAAGATTTAGGCGACGACGTATCTAACGAAATAACCTCCGCCATCAATAGCGTTAAAGACTTTATCGCCGGCAAAAAAGAAGACTTTAAAGACTTCCAGAAAATGCTTGTCGAATTTAAAGAAAAGGGCATCGACATAATTAAAATGGCCGCAGACGAAGGCGAAGACAAATTAGTTAATCCCGCCCTGGCAAAAATGCAGGAACTGGCCAAAAAAGCAAGTGATGGCGCCAAAAAGATAGTCACCGATTTCAGCGCCGCGCTTAACGCATCAGAGGGCTTCGATCTGGTCAAAGACTCTTTAGGCCCCATTATGACAAAAGAAGGCAAAAACTCATTCCAGATCGCTTCCCAGTTAGGCAAATTCAAGTCCCCTGACGGAGCGGCTGGTCTTGAAACGAGCTTCAGCATGGGCGGCGTAAGCTGGGACACTAAAAACGACATTAAAGGCCGCGCCGAAGGCGATATCTCCTCACACGAATTATTGGGCAGCATCGATGCTCATTTAGGACCCCGCTTCAAAGCCGAAGGCAACGCTGAATTTTTCAACGGAGCTGTCAGTATGACCGGCAGCACCGATACGGTAGCGGGCGGCTGGGCGCGCGCCGACGGCAATCTTAAATTTATGAATGACGGCGCTTTATTAGACGCAAAAGCCAGCGCTAACGTAGGCGTAGGCATAAAATCGGTCAACGAAGGTGAAATAGTTACCCAGATTGGCGGCGGCATGGGAACCAGAACTTCAGGAAGCCTCGAAGCCATGGCCGGCGCTGAAGCAAACGCTGAAGGCACCGCATATCTCGGTAAAAACGGCATAGAACTCAGCGGCTCACTCGGAGCGCGTTGTGGCGCATGGGTAGACGGCAGCGCGAGCCACGCTATTCAGTATAAAGGCAACGATCTTATAGGAGTAGGCGTTGGCGGCGGCGTTGGCGCGGGATTGGGCGCGGGCGTCGAAGGCGGCTTTGCGTTTCAAGCTAATAAGGTCGGTTTTCAGGACGTAGGCTTTACTCTCGGCCCCATAAAAGTTAACGGCACTTTCTACGTAAACCCTGT
>DIVV01000076.1:6260-6394 GCA_002423385.1 bacterium UBP16_UBA6123 | reverse complement strand
CGCGGTAAAAATTAATGCAAATCGATTCTTATTAGTCTGATCAGATTAGTAATAATTTACAGGGGTATAATAAAAATAGATTTGCTATAGAGCATTACCGCGAGCAGTAGCCTTAAGTTCCGGTGGCGCGCAAT
>DIVV01000076.1:5995-6186 GCA_002423385.1 bacterium UBP16_UBA6123 | reverse complement strand
GAATAAAAGGAATTTTGTGGCAGTGCTAAATAAATTTTTATAATAATAATAGTAGTAATAATAATAGCAGTAATGACAATAGTAATAATTGGTTTTCAAGCACGATTAACGATTAACGACTAACGACTAATAATGATGATTGCCTTAAAAATATTCAGGGAGAGATAAGGGGGCACGGGGGAAAAGAGAGG
>DIVV01000076.1:162-5977 GCA_002423385.1 bacterium UBP16_UBA6123 | reverse complement strand
CGTCGCGGTCTTTGGCCGGTCTTAAATAAGCCTTGAAACAACTATGAGATAGATAAAAACTAAAGAGAAAAAAATATTAAATTCGGTTATCTGATATCGATATATTTTTTTCTATCGACTATTCTTTCGGCTATTCTGTTGCCGTTTTCGACTATCGTGCGTTCGTCGGCCGTTTTTAGAACGCCTTTTTCGACGATTATTTTACCGTTTGTAATATTATAATTGACGCGGTGGTTGAAGCCGGCGAATAAAATCGATGAAAGCGGGTCGTGCAGGGCGCCCACGTAGCCGATAGAGTCGAGGTCGTAGATTATGATATCGGCGGCCATTCCGGGAGCTATTTCACCGGAAGTGTTGAAATCGAGTATTTTAGCTCCGTGCTGGCAGCCCATTTTGAATACATTCGAGGCCGGCATGGACGAAACGCCGGTGCCGACGCGGTGGACTAACATCGCCATGCGCAGTTCGCCGAGCATGTCGGAGGAATCGTTCGAAGCGGAGCCGTCGACGGCTATTCCGACTGGAACGCCGCATTCGAGCATTTTAGGAACGGGGGCGATGCCCGAGCCCAGGCGAAGGTTTGAAGACGGGCAGTGCGCCACGCCGGTGCCGGTTTTGCCCATGCGTTCAATTTCTTTTTCGTTGACGTAAATCGAGTGGGCGAACCAGACATCCGCTCCGAGCCAGCCGACTGATTCCATGAAATCTATCGGGCGCAGTTTATATGTTTTTAAGCAATAGTCGTCTTCGTCGCTGGTTTCGCAAAGATGGGTGTGCATTTTAACTTTTTTCGCGCGGGCGAATTTAGCTGTTTCTTCGAGAAGTTTAGGCGTTACCGAAAACGGCGAACATGGCGCCAGCGCTATTTTACGCATTGAATGTTTCGATGCGTCGTGGTATTTATTTATCAGTCTTTCGCAGTCCTGCATTATTTCTTCTTCGGTTTGCACTACCGAGTCGGGCGGCAGTCCGCCGTCTTTTTTCGAGCGCGACATCGAGCCGCGCGTGGCGTGGAAGCGCAGTCCGATTTGTTCGGCGGCTTTAAACTGCGTGTCGATAAAATGCTGGCCGCCTTTTGGAAATACGTAGTGATGATCGGTAGTGGCCGTGCAGCCGGTAAGCGCGAGTTCGCCCATAGCAGCCAGCGTGCTGTAATGAACCCATTCTTCGTCAAGAAGCGCCCATATATCGTATAGATCGACGAGCCAGTCGAATAATTTTTCGTCCTGCATTTTAGGTATATTGCGCGTTAAAATCTGGTAGAAATGATGGTGCGTGTTCACAAAACCCGGCAATACAAGGTTATGCGCGCCGTCTATTACCTTATATTCGCCGCCGGCGGCCAATTTTTCAATTTCGGCGGTTTCTTCTTTCGTATATATTTTCTTTATTTCACGGCCTTCTATAAGTACTGACGCGTCTTTGAGCACGGTGTTTTTCGCGTCTAACAACGCCGTCGCGTAAGCGTTTTTTATTATGATACCTTTCGTCATGGCAATCACTTCCTTTTTATTTCGTTTTAACGGGTTTCGATTCGATTTTGTTTTTATCGATCTCGCCGGCCGCCCGTCCGGTGGCGCCGGAAACTTCCGCGGCAGGGCCTTTCAGGCGCTTAGTTATAAGGTCGATTTTAAAAGCCGCGATGTTGGCTGAATTGCCGGTTTTATCAAGTTCGATGGCTTTATTATATTCAGCGATGCTTTCATCGTATTTTTTAAGTTTGGAGAGAGTTTCAGCGTAATTGCGGCGGAATATGGAATTAGCCGGTTCGAGTTCGATGGCTTTTTTGTAGTATTCGCAGGCTTCTTCGCAGCGGGAATTGTCGGCTAAACATTTAGCTAAATTGTTTATTGCGATGGCATAAGATGGATCTATTTCTACAGCTTTTCTAAAACATGATACAGCTTCGTTTATTAAAAGTTTTTCGTCGTATAATACGCCGAGGTTATTGTAAACGCGCGCCGAAGTTTTATCCAGTTCGATAGAGTTTATAAAGCAGGCCATTTTCATTATTTTATCTTCGCTGGTTTCGCCCTTATCGGCCCACTCGGACGCCTTGAGCTGACGAACGTCTCCGATCTGACGGCGTTTTTGTTTAATTAGCTCGAGCACTTTTTCGCCGGCTGATTTGATTATAAATCCTGTTTTTTTCAGGTCGTTTCCGCAGGCCGGGCAGAAATTGATATCGAATTTATTAATGCCGTCTTCACTTTTAGGTATTTTAAGGCCGCATTTTGAGCATAATTTATATAAATCGTTTCCGAACGCCTCAATAAGCGGCGCGTACGCGGCAAATAACGCTAAAACCGTCAGAAATATCATAAATTTAACCGCCGTCGGTTTAATATTCAAAGTTATGTTCAAAGTTACCATCTCCCGCTGTAATTTTTTTTATTTATTAGCCATAGTACACGGTTTATATAGTTTTATATGAGCTTATTCTTGCAATAATTGCATTTAGCGTCGCTGGTAACGTTAAAAACGGTAAGGTCCGAGCCGCAGTAGGGGCAACGCATATCCAGCGCGTATTTTTTTTGTATAAGGTCCCAGTTTTTTTTGAATTTAGCGTAATGATAAAGCCTTTTTCTTTCAAGAAACCATTCTTTGATGCGCGTTACAATACCCGCCTTAGCTTCGCCCGTGCTTCTTTTATATTCGAAGCCGCCGTCGGAGGTATAAGTGTTTATGTGATCGTAATAGGTGTTATTGTTAGTGTGACGGCCGCTGGAATTGCGCATTTTATATACCTGATACAAAAGCCATATCAAAAAGATAACGCTAAGCCCTATTTTGGAAAAGAAAAGCGATAGAAAATAATTGAATGCAGAAAGCATCATCATCAACATTAAAACGAGTATGATTAAATTTATGATTTTAGGGTTCATAACGGCGTTTATTATACCAGAATCCGGTTAAAATGTAAATAACTTTATTTTTTGATTTAATTGACAAATTGCCCGTTATTTGATAGAATATCGGCAAATTATTAAGCGATTAGCATAAATTATATTTATTTTCATTTTAAGGAGAATATTAGATGAACGGCGATTCAATAAGACGCGAGTTTTTAAATTTTTTCAAGAAGAAAAACCACCAGATAAAACCTTCGGCCTCCCTCATACCTCATGGCGATTCAACGCTTTTGTTCACTTCGGCCGGCATGGTGCCTTTTAAAGACCAGTTTTTTGGTAAGGGCCTTACCGACGATAACCGCCGCGCAACTTCATGTCAGAAGTGCCTGCGTGAGACCGATTTAGAAAGCGTCGGGCGCACTTCACGCCACCAGACTTTTTTTGAAATGCTCGGCAATTTTTCTTTCGGCGATTATTTTAAGCGCGAGGCCATAACCTGGGCGTGGGAGTTCGTTACCGAAGTGCTGAAATTCGACCAGTCCCGTCTTTACGTTTCGATATTTGAAAATGACGAAGAAACCTATGAAATATGGCATAAAGAAATCGGCCTCGACCCCAAAAAAATAGTTCGTCTCGGCGAGAAGGATAATTTCTGGAAAATGGGTGACACAGGCCCCTGCGGCCCGTGTTCAGAGATTTATATCGATATGGGCGAGGCGCGCGGCTGTAAAAAGCCCGATTGTGCCGTCGGTTGCAGTTGCGACCGCTACATAGAATTTTGGAACCTGGTTTTTACCCAGTACGACCGCAAAGAAGACGGCACGCTCGAACCGCTGCCGCGTAAAAATATAGACACCGGCATGGGCCTCGAACGCGTAGCGTCAATCGCCCAGGGTGTTACAACTAATTTCGACACCGATTTGATAAGGCCTATTATCACTTTTATCGAGGATATGGCGAACGTCGATTACGGTTACTACGAAGATAAAGACGTTTCGTTCAGAATAATAGCCGATCACGCCCGCGCGGTTACCATCGCTATGGCCGACGGCATTTTTCCGTCTAACGAAGGACGTGGTTACGTTATAAGAAGGCTTATGAGACGCGCTATTCGTCACGGAAAACTGCTCGGGATAAATTCGTCTTTCATGCATAAGCTCGTAGCGGTGGTTATGTCGATATTAAAGAACGGCTACCCCGAAATTACGCGCCAGAGAGAATCTCTTACGAAAATGGTCAAGGCCGAAGAAGATAAATTCCAGCAGACCCTCGATCACGGCTGCCGCCTTCTCGACGAAATGATCGTTAAAAAAATGGAAAATAAAGAGGAAATATCCGGCGGCGAGGCTTTCATGCTCTTTGACACTTACGGTTTTCCTCTCGAATTAACGCTGGAAATAGCAAAAGAAAAAAATATATCGGTCAACGTCGAAGAGTTCAAAACAGCCATGGAAGGCCAGCGTGAGCGCGCCCGCTCGAAATCGTCGCATATATGCGCCGCGAAGGAAGGGGCGTCGGCCTCTTTATACGACGAGCCGCTTTCTAAAAATATAAAAACGGAGTTCGTGGGTTACGACTGTGAACAATCCCAGGCGGTAGTCGTTTTCATCTCTAAAGACGGCGTTAAAGTAGATAGCGCGTCTCTTGGCGATTCGGTGGAGATAGTGCTCGATAAAACTCCGTTTTATGCCGAATCTGGCGGCCAAATCGGCGATGGCGGCGCAATATTCAACGATAATGCGGCGCTCGAAGTTTATTCGACTTATAAGCCCTGCCCGTCGCTATTTTCACATGTGTGTAAAGTGATATCCGGCGGAGTTAAAGTTGGCGATAAAATTACGGCTAAAGTAAACGATTCTTCGCGCTTAAAAATACGCGCCGCCCACACGGCGACTCATATTCTTCACGCCGCTCTTCGAAGCGCGCTCGGCGAGCATGTCAAGCAGGCCGGTTCTAAAGTTGAACCCGGCCGCCTGCGTTTTGACTTTACCCATTTCGAAGCGGTCGATACGGACGTGCTTAAGGTCGTTGAAAATAAGGTTAACCAGGTAATTCGCGGCTGTTCGGGAGTCACCACTAAAATTTCCACTCTCGATGAAGCGCAAAAAGAAGGCGCCACGGCTCTTTTTGATGAAAAATACGGCGATAAAGTTCGCGTCGTTTCCGTTGGCGATTATTCCAAAGAATTGTGCGGCGGCACTCACGTTTCAAATTCCGGTCAAATAGGCTTGATGAAAATATTGTCAGAAACTGCCCTGGCGGCGGGTGTGCGTCGCATAGAAGCCCTGGTGGCCGACGAAGCGCTTAATTATTTGAAGGAAGTCGAAGATAAAGTTAAAAATATATCGTCGCAGTTGAAATGCCCCGTAGTTGAAGTCGAAGACGCTATAAATAAAATGCAGGCGGCTTTTAAAAATGCCGAAAAAGAGAACACGTCTTTAAAACGGCAGTTGGCCACTATAAAGGCTAAGACCTTAGCCGATAACGCTCACGCGATAGGCGGTTTCAAAGTTATAGTTTCAACTCTCGACGGCCTTAGCGACGAAGATCTGCGCGGCGTTTGCGATATATTGCTCGAACGTGTCAAAAGCGGCGTCGTTATTTTATCTTCGAAGGTCGATCCGAAAGTTATTTTTGCCGGAAAGGCTTCCGACGACGCGGTTAAAGCCGGAATACACGTTGGAAAACTCATCGGCGAGGTCGCTAAGATATGCGGCGGCGGCGGCGGCGGCAAACCTAATATGGCGATGGCTGGCGGCAAAGACCCGGAAAAAGTAGCCGAAGCATTAAAATACGCCGCTAAAAATTTAACGGCCGCGTTAGGCCAGAAACAGGGCGTTACGCTCGATTAATTCAAGCGCATCCGGTTTGAAGTGTAAAATTATCAGCTTTAGCATTTTTTAAAAACCGTTATAAAACAGCCAGAGACCGTGATGGGGAGAAAGAAAGGGTCGAAGACCCTC
>DIVV01000076.1:0-139 GCA_002423385.1 bacterium UBP16_UBA6123 | reverse complement strand
AGTCGTTAGTTATTAGTTATTAGTCATTAGCCTTTAGTCATCAGTCGTTTAGCCGTGCTTGAAAACCAATTATTATTATTGTTATTACTGCTATTATTATAAAAATTTATTTAACACTGCCACAAAATTCCTTTTATTC
>DIVV01000200.1 GCA_002423385.1 bacterium UBP16_UBA6123 | reverse complement strand
AAGTCGGCAAAGACGGCGTTATAACCGTTGAAGAAGGCCAGGGCATGGGCATCGATCTTGAAGTAGTAGAAGGCATGCAGTTCGATAAAGGTTACATTTCCCCTTATATGGTAACCGACGCTGAAAGAATGGAAGCTGTATTAGAAGAGCCTTATATTCTCATCTCAGAGCCTAAAGTATCGAATATGAAAGACCTTCTCCCGCTGCTGGAAAAAATCGTCCAGATGGGCAAACCCTTACTCATCATATCCGAAGAAGTAGAAGGCGAAGCTCTCGCTACGCTGGTTGTCAACAAACTTCGCGGCACGCTCAACTGCGTGGCCGTTAAAGCTCCGGGCTTCGGCGACAGAAGAAAAGCCATGCTCGAAGATATCGCGATACTCACCGGCGGCAAAAAAGTCTCCGAAGAGCTCGGCCTTAAACTCGAAAAAACCACTATCGAAATGCTTGGCCGCGCAAAACGCGTCACCATCGATAAAGACAACACAACCATAGTCGGCGGCTACGGCAAAGAAGCCGATATAAAAGCAAGAATCCAGCAAATCCGCGCTCAGATCGAAGACACCACTTCCGATTACGACCGCGAAAAACTGCAGGAAAGACTCGCTAAACTCGTCGGCGGCGTCGCAGTCGTTAAAGTCGGCGCGGCTACCGAATCAGAAATGAAAGAAAAGAAAACCAGAATCGAAGACGCTCTCGCGGCTACCAGATCGGCAGTCGAAGAAGGCATTATCCCCGGCGGCGGCGCTTGCCTCGTGCATTGCATCCCCGTTTTAGATAAAATAAAAGCTGACGCTGACGAAATGATAGGCGTTAATATCGTTCGCCGCGCGCTCGAAGAACCCCTCCGTCAGATCGCCGTTAACGGCGGCTACGAAGGCTCCGTAATTGTCGAAAAAGTTAAATCCTCTCCTAAAGGCGTGGGCTTTAACGTACTGACCGGCAAATACGAAGACATGATCAAATCCGGTATCGTAGATCCCGCGAAAGTTACCCGCTCTGCCCTGCAGAACGCAGCTTCGATATCCGGCATTCTCTTAACGACCGAAGTTTTAATATCGGAAAAACCGTCCGAAAAAGGCGAAGCTCCGTCAATGGGCGGCCACGGCCATCCCGGCATGGGCGGAATGGGCGGAATGATGTAAGCCGTAAAGAGCTTATATCTTAATTTCCAGGTGAAATAATATCGCTTTGCGGCGCGTTCGCCCTCTTTCAGACGCGTTCGCGCCGCAGGTGATATCGTAAATAAATAATTTATAATTGACAGTGCGGGGGCGTGATTTATTTAATGTGAGCGCCCCCCGTCATTATAAACGTCGGGCGATTTTTTATTCAAGCTTAAAGAGGTTTACCATGCAGTTAAGCGCGAGGCAGCACGATATTTTGCAGGCCATCGTCGAAGATTATATTAATTCGGCGGAACCGGTCGGTTCCAGAACGGTTTCTAAAAGAATTAAAATTCCCGTTTCTTCGGCTACGATCCGTAATGAAATGTCGGACCTCGAAGAAATGGGCCTAATTACCCAGCAGCATTTATCATCCGGCAGAGTTCCCACCCAGAAAGGCCTGCGGTTTTACATTGACTGCATAGTGGCTTTAGAACAGCTTTCCAACGAAGAATCCGAAATGATAAATAATATAAAAAAAGATTACGCCGTTAAGAAGCAGCACTTAAAAGACCTTATCAAAGACATTTCCAAAACGCTTTCGAACGTGATGGACTATCCGAGCGTCGTTATCGCGCCTAAATTATCGCGCGAAAAATTCAAAAAAATTCAATTTTTACTTCTCGACGAAAAAAACCTGCTGATTACCTTAGTTACCTGCGGTGGCATGATAGAGCACTGCAATTACAAAATCGATTATCCGCAGACTCAGGAACGTCTTAATTTGATTGCCGGCGAATTGAATTCCATGGAAAAAGGATTCGGCGTTTCCGATATTAACGGAGCGCTTAATTTTCTTTCTATTAATAAAAAGGTCTGCGGCAAAGAAAAGTTAAGTATTTCAGATATATTCGACGGCAATCTCGACGACCGTATTATTTTTACGGGCACCGAGAATATACTTAAAAAACCCGAATTTCAAAATTCGGAAAAGATGAAATTATTTATTGAAATTATTAACGACAAAGAAAAAATATTAAAAATACTTACCGCCGGCGGCGCGGTTAAAAATTTCATGGACGATACGATCGTGCTTATAGGCGATGAATTGAAAGATTTAAGAGAATTGAGCCTCGGCCTCGTCGCCTCGGAATATAAAGATTCCGACGACGCGTGTGGAGTTCTTGGCATTATCGGTCCGTCGCGCATGGAATATAGTAAAGTTATATCTCTGGTGCGTGAATTTGCGACCAAGCTCAGCGATATACTTAAAAATAAATAAGTTAATAATGAACAACAAACTAAATTAATGACATATTATAACAGCGAGGGGATATAAATGGCAAACGAAGTTAAATTCGAAAATTTTGAAAAGTTAATAACGCAGGATAATATTTCGGCGCGTATGGGTACGGCGATTGAAAAAATTAAAACTTATTATACCAGCGACGAGGCGAAAAAAGCCGTCGAAGATAAAGTGAATTCGATGGATATAGACGAATCGAAGAAAGCCGGTTTGAAAGATAAAACCGATATGTTTTTAAAGGCTATGACTAAAGGTTTTAACCACGACGCTTTCAGAAATCAGATAATCGCCACTATTAACGACGAACAGAAGGTCAAAGATATAACCGAAGAAGAATTAATGAAAATTATCGAATCTATAGAAACCGAGATGGCGGCTAAAAACGACGAGTTTATCGATAACTCGATCAGAATGATATTTGAAATGGACAGGCGCTCCGCCGAAGAAGCTCAGGCCGCAAATAAAACTCCCGAGCAGATCGAATTAGATAATCAGAAACAATTGGCTAGCGAATATTTAAGCGCCCTGCAGCGGATGAAAGCCGATTTCGACAACTATAAAAAGCGCGTGCTGCGCGATAAAGATGAGCAGAAAACTCTCGCGCTCGAATCTGTTTTCGCTGACCTGCTTTGCGTAATAGATAGTTTCGACGCGATAAAGCCCGATGCTAAAATCGATTATGAAGGCGTGCAGAAGATAAAAAAATTATTCGTGAACGTGCTTGAAAAATACGCTCTCAAAGAGGTTGAAGACAATCAGACTTTCGACGCCAATTATCATCAGGCTCTAACTACCGAAGAACGCGACGACCTCGAGGAACATACCATAACCGAAATATTGCGCAAAGGCTATATTTTAGGCGAAAAATTAATCAGGCCCGCGCTGGTAAAGGTCAGCGTGCGCAGCGCCAACGAAATCAAAGAAGACACGGCAGCCTCTATCTAGAGCGCGCCTATGGTATATCAATAAACTTAATGTTTAAATTTGAATTCAGGAGAGACGAATAGATATGTCAGAAGCTAAACAGGATTATTATGAACTGCTTGGAGTCGCGAAGGGATCTTCCGAAGATGAACTCAAGCAGGCCTATAAAAGATTGGCGAAAAAATATCATCCGGATTTAAATCCGGGAAATAAAGAGTCTGAAGACCATTTCAAAAAAGTCAACGAGGCTTTCGGCGTACTTTCAGATCCGCAGAAGCGCGCAGCTTATGATCAATACGGCCATGCCGCCTTTTCTCAGGACAGCGGCTTCGGCCACGGCAACGGCGGTTTCAGCGGATTCGCGGATTTCAGCGATATGTTCGACGGCATTTTCGAAAATTTCTTCGGCGGTTCCGGCCGCAGCAGGCGCCCCGCTAGAGGCCGCGATATAAGCATAAAAATAACGCTCACTCTCGAAGAGGCTTTTGCGGGCCTCGAGCGCGAGCTCAATATACCAAAGCTCGAAAAATGTTCTAAATGCTCGGGCAGCGGCGCGACTGAAAAAACTAAACGCCAGAGCTGTCCTACCTGCCAGGGCCGGGGCAAGGTTCAATTTTCACAGGGCTTTTTCACGATATCCAAAACCTGTCATAAATGCCACGGCGAAGGCCATTTTGTAGAAAACCCGTGCGAAGCCTGCGGCGGCAAGGGAACCGAATCGAAGACGCGCAGGCTCAAGGTTAATATTCCTCCCGGCGTGGATAATGAGTCGCGCCTCAGGCTCGAGGGCGAGGGCGATTCGGCCCCGCAGGGCGGCCAGCCGGGCGATCTGTACGTTGTTTTTGAAATAAAGGAACATCCGATTTTTATCCGTTACGGCGACGATCTGATATATCAACTGCCGGTTTCATTTACTCAGGCCTCTCTCGGCGCAGAGATCCAGATACCCACCATAGACGGCAAGGCTGCTTTAAAAATTGAAAAAGGCACGCAGTGCAATACCGAGCTTCGCCTTCGCTCGAAGGGAATGACCAGCCTCCGCCACCGCGGCCGCGGCGATCTGATCGTAAAAGTTTTCGTGGAAGTTCCTACTAATTTAAATGCCAAGCAGCAGGAGCTTTTAATGGAATTCGCGAAAATCTCCGGCGAAAACATCGAACCGATGCGCACCGGATTCTGGAATAAGATAAAAGATTTTTTTGCCGGGGAAAGCAAGTAAAAAAATATTAATAAATAAAGAAAATTTTATTCGGCGGCAGTTGAGATTTCATTGTCGCCGATTACTATTTTTCTTTCTTTATAAAGGCCGCCGATAGCTTTTTTGAAAGTGAGCTTGCTCATCTGGAGTTTTTGCTTTATAATTTCGGGCGAGCTTTTATCGTTTAATTTCAATACGCCTTTATTTTTTGACAGCATGGCCATAATTTTAACTTTAGCGGCCTCGATTTCATCGCCCGCGCTTCTTCTTAAGGTGAGATCGATTTTATTGTCGGGCCTCAGTTTTTTAATATAGCCGTTCATGCGCCCACCTATATTCAGTTTTTCGTATATTTCGCTTTCATATATTATTCCGGCATATTTATTATCGATTATAGCCAGCGCGCCGTTAGGCGTGAAGCGGCATATCATAAGCGCGACCTGCTGGCCTTCGCGAAGGGATATTTCTTTTTTTTCGATATATTTATCGAATTTAGCGGAGGCTATTATTCTTTTAGAAACTTTATCGAGCATGACATAAACTACGCATTTATGGCCGGGCTTGAGTTCGCGTTCCGCTTCGGAGTATGGCAGCAGAAGGTTTTTTTCGAGCCCCCAGTCTAAAAAAATACCGGAAGCGTTAACATCGGCCACGGTAAGGCACGCGAATTCGCCCGCTTTAGCCAGAGGTTTCAGAGTGGTCGAGATGAGACGGTCTTCGGAGTCTTTATAAACGAACACTTCGATATTATCGTCGATTTT
>DIVV01000244.1 GCA_002423385.1 bacterium UBP16_UBA6123 | reverse complement strand
AGGGAGGGAGAAAGGGTTGCCAACCTTTTCTCCCTCCCCTTCAAAAAATATAAAATATCTTTATTTTTTTGTATTCTTGATTCTTGTATTTTTATATTTCTATATTTTCATATATATCAAACAAAACCATCGGCAAATCAATGCAAATCGAGTTTATATCGATTGATTATAAAGTTACGCCGTTCGCCGCAAAGTTCGAGAGCGTCAAAAAGTTTCGGGTAATCCGGGGCTTTATTCAGTATAGCGAGGGCTTTTTTAGATAAGGCAAAGGCGTCGCGGTCGGGGTAAAGATCGGCGGCGAGCTCGTGAGAAAGAATGTGATATACGCCGTCGAGTCCGCATTTATAGTGTATCATGGATAAAAAGGTATAATCTACTATCAGCTCGCCGTCTTTAAAAATAAAATATTTGACGAGGTCTTCCCGTGCAGCGTAAGAGATTTTCACGGTAACGCGGGCGGCCGAACCCGAAACGTTTTCGAGGGCGGCGACTAATTCCGACGCTATTTTTCCGAGGCGCGCGCCGTCTATCGGAGAAATATCGACGGCGGCGGCGGTCTTATCAGCCGGCGGGTCGAGCCACCAGCGGTATTGTCTAAGATAAGCTGCGTAAAGCGGCGAAGCGGGGGTTAATTTTTTAAGTTTGCGCCGCAGATTTCGCGAAGTTTTTAATTCTGATGAAGAGGTAATCGTTTTAAGTTCGGCGGCGGCCGCATATAATATTCTTAAATACGAATACAGATCGCCGGCGCGGCGCGCGCTTATGAGCGCCAGAAATTCAGGGCGTCTTGCCTCGCGCAAAATATATTCAAAGTAGGCGAAACGAAGCGGCATATCGGTTTTAACGCCGGCCGGCCTGTAATCTTTCATCTCGAATGCGCTTAATATGAAATCTTGCACCGGAAGGCCGGCTATATATTTTATTTTATATTTTTTATAAAGCGCGTCGGTAATTTTTTTCGCGAGTCCGGCAGGAGCCGTCAGGCATTCGGCGAAACGGTCTATCAGAACTAAATCGGCTATTTTAACTTCGTTGTTATATTTTTCGTAAAGCGCACCGGCAAGGGGCGATACTTTAAAAAGACCTTCCGCCAGCCAGAAATCATCGAGATTTTTTATGTAATCGATGCGCCCGGCGGCGGTTTCTAATTTATTTTCGCGGTTAAAATCGCTTATGGCTGATTTGATTTCCTGATTAACGGACGGAGTGTTTTCATTGAAAGAAGAATACCAGCTTTCAGAAAGCGCGTCGCGCTCATTAATGCGCGCCTTAAAGAAAAAAGTATCGCGGTCGGCGAATTCTATATCGTTTAAAAATAATACATCGGGTGAGAAGATAAACATACAAGAATCGGGATCGGAATAGGTTATGCCGGGGCCGTATGATAAAAAAACCCTGTCGTCGTTTCCGGTTTCGATATTCCATTTTTTAAGCGGCGCGCCCGATGCTGAATACAGCCTGGCGCGGGAACTTGAAAGAAATCCCTGCGAGATTATACCGCATAACAGATTAAGCGCCGCCCGGTCATCATCGCCGAAACCGGTTTTACGGGGCATAACGAAGGTTGAAGGATAAAAAGAAGGCGCGTTGAAAGTTTCATCGGCGCCGTCGCCGGGTATTATTAAATACTGCGGACTGCCTGCCTCGCTTATAAATTGAGTATCGTCGGGGGTTTCCCGCGGGGTAATTTCAATGCCGAATTCTTTAAATTTATCCAGCAAAAAGGATAATTTTGCCTTGAAATTATCGCGTGAAGCGTTTTTAATATATGCGTAAATCCTGCCGCGATCGTTGTAAGGATTGGCAAAATCATTTGCGGCATAGTATATTGAATAATCCTTGCAATCGAATAATTTATGTGTCCGGGGAATTTCGAGAGCGACGCCGCTTTTTTTTAATTTTGCGCCAGAACTTCTGTAAAAATAAATTTCAAGAGTATCGACAGGCGAAGATTTAAAAGCGTCTATGCCACAAACGGCGTCTGAGGCGAGCGCGCTCATTTCGACGCACACGCCGTGGCCGCCATCTTTAAAGGCCTTTAAAATAAAATAATCGCTTTTGAGCGCCTTTTCATCAGAACCCGCCACGGCGGCTCTTACAAATAAAGGCGTTCCGACGGAGCCGCGGCCGACCATTTCATTGAAATTATCGAATGCGAATAAAGGTGAAAATAACGCCGATACAATAAAAACGATCAGCGTAATAAACAAATGATTTATAAGCCGGCCCGACACATTAAAAACGGTTTTATTTTTGATGTAAATAAGTCATCTTACCTTTCGATTAATTTCCTTTTAATTAACTTCCACGTCGCCTATCTGAAAATATTGTATAACAAGGTCCATGGCTTGCATCTGTGCCCGCCTGATAAGAGGCGATTCGGAGTCGTAGTTTTCTAAAGTATGCTCTTTGAGCGGCAGGTCGGTTACGATAAAAATGGCTGCCATAGAGCGTGATGGCTCTTTACGCTCGAAAAGGTAAAATGATTCGCAATCGACCGACGATATTTTTTTATTTATAAACCTGTTAACTGATTCTATAGTTTCGACAAGAGGCGAGGGGACTGAGATGTGATAATTTTTCAACTTGAAACGGGCTTGCCGCCGGCAAGGCTTATTTACTTCAGCCTTAAAATAGCCGAATGCGTCATTTGCCGCATAGGGGCCATAAAATTCACAATTTTGGTCATAGAAGTAAAAAGCGCGGCTGATAATTATATCGCCGGCCTTCAAATCGTCGTCGAAACCGCCGCAGGAGCCTAAAAACAATATGCGGCGAGCGCCGGCTGCGTACAATTCGTTTTTAAGGGCGCGCGCCTGCTCTCCGTAGGGATGCCTTGTTATCAACAATCGTTTTTTAACGCCGTCATTTCCGGTTATGACGAAACGCCGGATATCGAAGCCGGACTGTATATATTCGCCGGCTTTAAAATCATATTTAGCGTTCACCGGATAGAATTTAAAACCGGATTCAAGCATTATATCTTCAAAACCCGCCCCGCCGGAAATTTTTATAAGCCGTGCCTCTAAATCTTCAAGAAGATAATAATAACTGCTATGTTTAAAAAAGAGTGACGGGTCGGAATTTATTATAACGCTTAACTCATGGGATATTTCACGAAATTCACTCGCGGCATTATTGGGCATCGGGCGGCGCCCGGCATAGATATTTTTAACGCGCTTCAAAAGGCCGTGATAATTAGCCGGCGAAGCGAGAAAATCTTTAAGATATTTCGCCTTTTGAAGTGCTTTTTTTCTAAGCGTAAAATCGCGGACAAAAGAGCGCACATACCCGATCACCGCTATTTCGCAGGTCCCTGCGGCCCCGGCGCTTTTGGTAAACAAAGGATTGGGCGCGAATTCATCTTTATAAACAAGCGCCTCTATTTTATCGCACGCGAGCCCGCAAAATTGATAAAGCAGCGCTTTATGAACGGCCATATCGCGGCCGTAATTTTTATAATCTATATATAAATTCCGGCCGGAAAATTTATAAAAAGAAGTTTTAGATCCGTCCTGGTAACTATCTTCAAATTCTTCCATGCGAACTCCATCGTAATTAGATTCAAAATAGCGCTCGCATTCATCTTTTCCGCCCTGAAAGACTATCATTTTCTCTATTTTATTTTCCGATATTAATTTTAAGACGCGCAGTGGAATTTTTTGTGAAGCGTATTTGTGAGGGTTTCGCATCGAATGATTAAGGCCGGCTATGTTTTTAACCGGTACCACGGCGTAATCCGCGGCATAAGAGTAACCGCCGCAAATAAAAAGCGTTAATATAAAAATTACTGAAAAAAGGAGTAAATATAATGAAAAAGCCGGCAGGACGGCTATATCAGGCTGAGGAAATAAGCGGCCCCGCCGGAAATTGACCTTCACCGACTTTAAATAAAATTTGCATTCACTCTGATTATGGTTCATTTATAACCGTGGTTAAATTAACCGTTTACTTATTAATTTGAGGTTTTTTTACACGGGCGAAGCCTTCGCAGAAAAAAGATATATCTTCATAAATCGGTTCGACGATAAATTTTTCCATTTTATTTATAACGCCCCATTTATTTTTAACTTTAACGGGCGCGAGATTATTAATGAATTCTTTAGCATCGTCGTATTTCGGTTTTATAAAAAGTTTTCCGTCACGGTCGGCATAGCCCCATTTTGACGACTGGCAAACAGGCGCCAGCGCGTCGGAGAACTTCTTTACCTCGTCGTATTTTGCCTCTATTATCATTTTAGAATTTTTATCTACGAATCCTTTTTTTCCTTTAAGCGCGACCGCGGCGAAACCTTCGTGAAAATCAAACGCATCGTCGAACTGAGGCTTGATAACCACATGGCCCGTCTTATCGATAAAACCCCATTTATCGCCTTTTAAAACGCGCGCCATCGATTCGCTGAACCCGAAAGCGTTATCGAATTTGAGATTAATGACTATATTGCCGGTTTTATCTATAAATGCCTTAATTTTTTTGCCGAACCAACCCTTTGTTTTAACGAGCGCGAGGCCGCAGGAAAAACTTTCAGCCGAATCGAACTGGGGTTTAATAACGAACGCGCCTTTTTTATCGGCGTACCCCCATAATTTACCCTGGCGGACAGGGGCGAGGCCGTCAAAAAACATTCCTACTTCCATATATTCGGAATTGATAACCAGCATTCCGTGTTTATCGACAAACCCCCATTTATCGGACATTTTTACGGCCCCGAGGCCTCCGCTGAATTTTTCGGCCGTCTCGAATATATTGGTAATTGAAATCTTTCCGGTTGAATCGCAATAGCCCCACTTGCCGTTCGACTTTACAGGCGCCAGCTCCGATGAAAAATCGCCGGCCTCCTCGAAAAGAAAATCTACCTTGAGCGCGCCGGTTTTATCTATAAATCCGACGACGCCTTTAGCCGCATAATTAAGCCCTACAGCGCAAGAGTTACCAGCGTTATTATTATCTTCTTCTCCGCTTTTACCCTGGATGCCGGAATTATATCTGACCTTTTCAATTTTGACGCCGCCGTCGGTAAGTTTTTTTATACATTCTTTAGCGCGCGCGGCAATCTCTTTAAACGGCGATTTTTCAAGAATAAGTAAAAACCCGTAAAACTGGTGACGGCTGATTTCCATAATAGCGTAAATTGCAGACTTTTGCATGAGTTCTTCGCCAGCTTCAGCCATTTCAGAAAGCGGCGTGAATAAATCGAAACCGTCTTCATTATTAAGGGCGATAACTGCATTAGCCTTAACGCGGTTATTTTTATCTTTAAGGTAAGCCCCTACTTCTTTGAGAGCGTCTTTGACTCCGATAAGCCTGATTGCTTCGACTGCGTTGGCGCGGCATCTGGCGTCTCTGGATTTTAAAAATTTAACGATTTCTTCCAGGCCGTCCTTATATTGAAGACGGCCTAAACTTATAAGTATTGTAGCGGCGGCTTTATTATCTTTTTCGATTTTAAGATGATCAAGTAATACTTTAGCAAATCCGAGCCCGCCTTTTTGCATAGCCTCATTAACTGCTTCAATACGCACCGCGCAATCCGGGCTTTTAAGTTTTTCGCTCAGCCTTTCCTCGACGGTTTTTTCGATGATCGAATCTTTTTCAAGCGGACCGTTAACGGGAGATTGTATGGCCGCTACATTTTTAAGAAGCGCCGCTGCGCCTTTGATTCCGTTTTCTTTATATTTTGTCAGCGCTATTATAGCGTTATCGCGGACCGGTTCGTGAGATGATTTTAATAAAGGCGCCAATAATTCTATATTGGCTTCATCTATTACAAAACGCATTACATAAGCGGCGGAAGCCTGCATCGCTACATTGCTCGAAACGAGCATGGCCTTTAAAATACGAAGCGCCGTTACCGAATCGAGTTTTTTAAGCACCTTAGCCGCATTGGAGCGGACGCGGTTGTCGGAATCTTCTATCTTTAATATGACATAAGGGTAAATTTTTGTGCTGCCGATATATTCGAGAGCTTCTATTGCATTAGCGCGTACGCGTGAATTATCACTATTTAAAAAAGGCGCTATCGCCTTGATCTTTGAATCGTCGCCGAGCTTTCCTATCGCTATTAAAAGCGCGGATATAACTTCGAAACTCTTTTCGCAGGCGAGCTGCTCAACGAAAGCGTCGGTTATAACGCTCATATTTTTATTGATGGCTAACTGAATTACGGCGAGCTTTTCATCGACCGACTTATCATCGGCGAAATATTTCGCGATGCTTTTAAGATTGACCGAAGCGGAAGTATCGCTTGAAACTTTAGGCTTAAGAGCTTCTTTGATACAAAAAAGGGCTTTACGGGCGAAAAATCGAACTTCGACGGATTCATCGCATTCGGCGACATCGCGAATAATAAGAAGATTATCTTTCGAAGGTTTTTTAGCGAGAGTTAAAACAGCCTTTTTACGGTCATTTTCATCATGAGATTTTAAAAGTTCGATAATATCGATCATTAAACATCCTGTTTATAATTTATTTACGAAAAAAAAGTCCTGACGATAACTCGTCAGGACTATTCGCCAAGCGGAAGACGGGATTTGAACCCNNGCTCTACCACTGAGCCACTTCCGCGCAACTCCCTCTTAAATGCATGGGCGAGGAGAGATTTGAACTCTCACGGTCTCCCACAAGATCCTAAGTCTTGCATGTCTGCCAATTCCATCACTCGCCCGCACCATACGTTTATGGAGCTTGTCTTTCGACAAAAGTATGAGCCGTACTGGGTTCGAACCAGTGGCACCAGGATTAAAAATCCTGTGCTCTACCAGCTGAGCTAACGGCCCACTTATATTTTTTTAAAAAAACCACTTTTGATGTGCCCGATAGGAGTCGAACCTACAACCTTTGGATCCGGAATCCACTGCTCTATCCATTGAGCCACGGGCACGCATAACTAAATTCCGTCGCTATGCACCCGATAGGAGTCGAACCTACAGCCTGCGGATTCGAAGTCCGATGCTCTATCNNGATGCTCTATCCATTGAGCTACGGGTGCCTATTTTAAAGGGCGAATGACGGGATTTGAACCCGCGACGCCCAGATCCACAATCTGGTACTCTAACCACTGAGCTACATTCGCCATCAAGTCTTTTTCTGTTAAACTTTAATTTTCAATTCAGGCTTTAAATTAAAGCTCAGTTTAACCGGTTTAAGAATTGTTATCAATTAACACGATAGTAATTATAACACACTTGATTTTAATTGTCAATACTTTTTTTATTTTTTTTATTTTTTTT
>DIVV01000173.1 GCA_002423385.1 bacterium UBP16_UBA6123 | reverse complement strand
ATTAATGTCAAAAATTGATTTTTTATTAAAATTTCATGAAATTATCACAAGATTTTTAGAAAATTTGTTAATTTCAAAAAAAAATCGTACCGCTTTTAACATTGGATAAAAAATACTTTTTGGACAGGACTCATAAATACAAAGATTTATTGAGCAAAAATCCTGCCGACGGCGAATTAAAAAAGATATCTGACCTTCCTGAAGCGGGCTTTAACGCTTTAAACGATCCGTCGATTCAGGACCGTATAAATTCAGGCGACGTTCAGGCTTTGCAGCAGTTGTCGGGTGCGGTTAACGCGCAGCCTGTATCGAGCGCCGCCGCGGCGTATTCGGTAAAAACGGATGGCGTGGTAATGGCTTCGGTATTAAATGTACGCAGCGGCCCGTGGGGCGATGTCATAGGCCAGTTGAACGCCGGGGCTAAAATTGAAATTATTTCAAAACAGGGTTCGTGGTATAAAGTGCTTTATAACGGTCGCGAGGCTTACCTTCATTCGGGTTATATAGCTACTAAAGACGGCGTGGCCGCGGCTTATGAAGGTTATGTAACCTCCGCCGGCCTTAACGTACGCAGCGGGCCGTTCGGAAGCGTTCTCGGCGTTTTGAGTCAGGGCGCGGCGGTTGAAGTTCTTGAAAAAAAAGGTGACTGGCTGGTTGTTAAATATAACGGCCGTGAAGCTTTCGTTCATTCCGATTATATATCAAAATCGCGTTCCGCGATTCCGGCGGTTTCAGAAGTTAAAGGCGCGGCCGCAGTTTCGCAGGTTGCTAATGCCGGCGCTAATACGGCGGCCGCATCGGCCAGTAATTTCGATTCGGGTGCAAGTATGATAGGCGGTCCGGTTCCGCCGGCTCGTATAACTTCTACTTTCGGTCCGCGCGATCTTTTCGGCAAAAATTTTCATTATGGCGTCGATATAGGAGTTCCGACCGGTACGCAGCTTCGTTCTATAGGCGAAGGCAAAGTAATATCGACCGGTTATGATTACGGCGGCGGAAAAACTATAGTTATCAAATACGATAACGGCATGACTTCTTCTTATGCTCACTGCCGTGATGCGAGTGTTTCCGTCGGAGATAGCGTTAAAAAAGGCACTGTGGTAGGCCATTCTAATAATACCGGCGCTCATACGACCGGTCCGCATTTACATTTCAGCCTTAAAAATGCCGAAAACCAATATGTAGATCCTCTAAAAATACCTTCGGTATGGTATTAATAAATAAAACAGGGGTTTCATGAAAGAATCCGGTTCGTCGTCTTTAAAAATTTCAACTTTGAACGAAGGTGACCACGTATGTTATTTATATACTAATGACGACGAGTTTTTATTCACTGCAATCGATTTTATTGTGGCCAGTCTCGTTAAAAAGAAAAAAATTTTTTATATTTCGCTTCAATATTCTAAAAAACTGATTATAGAAAATTTAAAAACATCAAATAGCGGGATCGATGTCGAGTGCGCCGTTAAAAATGGCGCTATCGAGTTTATCGATCCGCTTTTTATTTTTAATGAAAACAAAAAAAGCGCCGCCGGTTTCAGCCGCTGGCTGAATGAAAAAATAAATGAATCTATCTCCGAAAGCTATAAAGGCGCCGCAATCGTCAATGAAATGTCGTGGTTTCTGAATTATTCAAATAAATCTGATATTCTCCTTTTAAAAGATTCGAAAAACTGCCTGGTTTTGAGAGAAAAATCAGCGGGGCTTTACTGTTTTAATCAAAATATTTTCAAGCCTGAAGTTATATTGAAGTTTATCGATTCATATCCGCTGATAATAATAAAAAATGAAATTTGCGAAAATATATTTTATGTTCCAGAGCCTGAAAATAAATTAAATAACGCCGATTCGCTTCTTGATTATAAATTAGATAAAATAATTTCATTAAAAAAAAATCAGTGCAGTCTGAAAACGAGTGAATCACGTTTAAAACTCGCGCTGGAAGCTGCTAATGAGGCTGTGTGGGACTGGGACATCGTTAACGACAAATTATACTGGAATCGTAATTATTATATAATGCTCGGTTACGAACCGGATGAAATAGAGGCGTCCTTTGCAAACTGGGAAAGTTTACTCATGCCGCAGGATATGCCCAGGGCTAAAAATAAAATCAAAGAGCATTTTAATAATCCTGAAAAATTATACGAAGTTGAAATGCGGATGAAAACTAAAGATGGCGGCGTTAAATGGATACTCGCTAAAGGATGCGTGGTTGAAAATACTAACGACGGCAAACCGGCGCGCATGATAGGCACTCATGTCGATATAACCAATCAGAAAGAACTCGAAAAAAAATATTCGCTGCTTTTCAATAAAATGCTTGACGGCTTCGCGCTGCATGAAATAATATGCGACACTGACGGCAAGCCTGTCGATTACAGGTTTATAGAAGTGAATCCAGCTTTTGAAACTTTGACCGGGTTGAAGCATGAAAATATAGCGGGAAAAAGAGTCCTTGAAATATTACCAATGACGGAGCATTACTGGATCGAAACTTACGGCCGGGTGGCGCTTAATGGCGAATCCATAAGATTTGATAACTATTCGGCTGAAATGGATAAACATTTCGAAGTGGTGGCATTTTCGCCGGAAAAAGGTAAATTTGCGGTAATATTCGTCGATATAACCGAGCGCAAGAAAATTGAAAAAGAACTGATTAAGTCTAAAATAAAAGCCGAAGAAGCCAGTGCGGCTAAAAGCATGTTTTTAGCTAATATGAGCCATGAAATAAGAACGCCAATGAACGGAGTAATAGGTTTTACGAGCCTTTTAGCTTCGACGAGTCTCGATGAAAGGCAGAAGGAATTCATCGATTTCATAAAGGTATCGGCCGGTCATTTGCTAGAATTAATTAACGATATCCTTGATTTTTCAAAAATAGAAGCCGGCAAGTTAAAATTATCGCGTGAAAAATTTAATATCAACGGCGTAATCGAAAATACGATCAACCTGCTTTCAATCCAGTCGGAAAGAAAAAAACTCGAAATATCACATATTTTTGATGCTAAAATAAATTATTTATTGATTGGCGATCCTATAAGAGTCAAGCAGATAGTTACTAATTTATTAAGTAACGCTATTAAATTCACCGATAAAGGATTAATTAACATAACCGTTACCGAATGCGAAAGAACCGAAAATAGCGTTTTATTGAGTATCGCCGTAAAAGATACTGGAATAGGAATTCCCGTTGAAAAACTTGAAAAAATTTTTGAAAGTTTCAGTCAGCTCGACAGTTCTTTCACTAAAAAGTACGCCGGCGCGGGGCTCGGGCTTGCTATCGTAAAAAATTTAGCCGAATTGATGGGCGGGCGGGTTGAGGTTAAGAGCGAAATCGGCCGCGGTACGACGTTTGAAGTTAAAATTAAATTTGAAATAGCCGCGTTCGATACTTTAGTAGCGTACAAAACGCCCGGAATAAGGTCTGGAAGCGAAGCAGTTGAAAAAAGTGCGAAAATATTACTGGTAGAAGATGATCATGTCAGCCGCGAGCTTATAAAAGCGCTGCTTAAAAAAAATAAGATAAGCGGACTGGATATAGCCGCAAATGGAGCTGAAGCGCTTGAATTGCTCGGTAGCGTAAAATATGATCTTATTTTTATGGATATTCAAATACCGCAGATAGACGGATTGCAGATTATTAAAATAGTCAAGTCGCACTCGGAAGAGCATATAAATTTTATCACTCCGATAGTAGCCATCACGGCTTATGCGCAAAAAAGCGACCGTGATAAATTTTTAAATGCGGGCGCCGACTCGTATATGCCTAAACCGCTTAATGAAAAAGATTTTTCGTCGTTATTAAATAAATATCTCACTTTTTAAAATATTCAAGCGGCATTTTTTCAATGACTATCTGAAAAACTTTTTCAGCCGTAATAATGACTGATTTAACTTCTTCAATATCAGTTTTGAATGTCGTATTTCTCGGATGCGGCCTCAAATTAATAACCTGTCCGCAAATATCGTTGAAATCAGAATCTTGCGCAGCGGCGTATTCTGCGAGTTTTTTGAAATCGTCGCTTTTACTGAAATCGATGTCTTTGAATATTAAAAACGCCATAAATGCTTTTTCAATTGAATTCTGGCAGTGAAAAAAGGAGTCCTCCAACAACTGACGGGCCGAGAAAAAATTTATGCTTGCGGCCCTGAGCTCTATGGTAGCCGATGAGAGAAGTTTTTTAACTTCGCGCGGCTTATCGATAGAATTTTTGATTTCTTTACTCATAAATAATAACCAACTTTATTTCGAATTTAGCGCTTAACCAACCGTATGTTCTATTATATATTTATGTTTTATTATATGTTTATGTTTCTATAATATCATTTTACTTCAATTTTAATCATTTTACAATTATTTTATTATTTATTATTCATATAGAACCGAATTCTGATTTGATAAAGGCGGTATCGGCCTGATCGCCTATTCCGATTATATATATTTTATCGTTATGGCTTACCACCTGAAGTTTTCTTTTTGCCGCTTTATCTGCGATGAACGAAGCATATTTATCTTTTAATATATTATCTTTAGTTAATATTATCATGTTTTGATTTGCTGATCCGCTCCAGTGGCTCGGCGACGGCATACCTTCAATAAAAGGCGAATCGACGAGTGCGTCGATTTTATCCAGGATGCCGTTGAATTCTTTTTTTAATTTATCGTATGGGTAGCCGCTGTAGAGCATTATATCGTTTATTCCGCCGCGTCTCACTTCGAAAAGCAACTTATCCAGGGCATACGGCTGGTCGAACGGCTCCCCGCCCGATACGGTGAGCGCCGCGCAGCCGGAATTTTCGGCGCGCTTTAAAATAATAGCGGCGGCGTCCTTAATTTTCATTTTAAATTCATCGCTGAATTCCCAGGCATATTGCGCGGTGCAGCCCGGGCATCTTATGGAGCATCCCTGCGTCCACAGGCCGATTCTTTCGTCTGGACCGAGCGCGAGCACCGGGTGATAAATTAAATTAACGAATATATGAGACCGGCTTTTATTTATTTTCATAAGGCAGAGGTTTGAAGTTAAACGACGAGGTGAATCTTTCTTTCATTTCTATATTGGCGATGCTTTTAGCGCCTTCTAATAAAATGACTTTATATTCATCGGTAGCTAACTGTTTTAATGGAATAAAATCGAAATATTCCATATCTGTATTTAAAATTGTGCTCCAGATGAACTTTCCGTGAAAGGGATAATCTTTAGAGTTATAAATTCTGAATTTATCTTCGACGCTTAAGCGATCCATTTTTTCGTTGAAAACCACCGTTATTTTACATTCGGGGCCGAAATATTTATCGGCCGGGGTGATTTCGACGACTTTCGGGACAGCCATTCCCCTTTTTTCAAGCGTGTCGGGATAGCCGTTAATATTCTCGGGCGCGTAATCGGCGTTTTTGCCGGAGTCGATGACGTCCTGGATGCAGCCGCCGAGCGCTCCGGGAGCGGTTAATAGAGCTATTATCAGAATTGAATTTCCGGCTGCGCGGATGATTTTATTGATTGACGGCATTTTCTAATTGTGCGTTTCTGGCCAGATTGATTACTCCGTCAGCCTGCGTGAGCTGAAGAGCGTAAGAGTTTTGGGTTTCGCCGGTTTCGCTCATGCCGAGAGGGCCTGTCGAGTAATTTTCTATTTCGGTTATGGCTTTTGAACATAACGAAGCCACTTCTGTATTTTTTTCGAATATTTCATGCGACATTAAAACTTTTCTGAGCTCTTCGAATCGCTCGGTGTTGTTATCAATATAAACACGGCGCGCGAGAACTTTGATAGCCGTTATAGCGCAGCATCGTACGTAAACCGTTTCATGTTCGAGAGCGCCGATCACTTCAGGGGCGCATTCATCATATTTTGCGAATTTAGATATATTAACGAGTTTAATGCCTTTTACATAGTCATTTTCCGAGGAAGATTTATTAGAATCACTGGCGGCTGCGGCCGACGGTTTCTTGGTTTTATAGTTAACCAGAGTTTTAGAAAGTTTTTTGAAATTAACTTTACTTTCCGGTGCGCCCTGATTAAATATTTCGTCGATATTTATAAAGCTGAATTTATTAATTTCAGCTTCGCCGCGATTGACGTTGTGCGCTTTGATAATCTTAGACGCTGGGACGCCTTGATTTTCAAGGTTATGTAATAAATTGCTTTTAATGGGATTGTTCTTTAATAAATTTGGGTTATTACTTTCGCTTATTTCACCGTTGAGCCTTGAATTTATATAAAGCATAGCTTCGACTATGAGCGGATCGTCGTATTGCGCCAGCGCGCATGAGATGGCAAAAAGCCTGTCGCGGTCATTGGTTTGATAAGCCTCTAAAACCAGCTTATGCGGCTGTTCAAAAAATACCGATTTATCGACCGATAAATTCATCTCGTAATTGTTATCGCAGTATCCGGCGTCGTTAGATGAGCCGCTGCCGCCTGAGTATAAATTATTTTCAGGCGGATTATATTTGGCCTGCGCGTCTATTTTATTTACGGCGTCTATATATTCGCTATTTTCTATTATATTGACCATCTCCTCGGTTATAAAATGTTTATTCGTGCGCATTATAAACCCGTTCACTTCGTTTTGGACCTTAACGCTTTCATGTGAAAGCAGAGGCGTTAATATCATCAGCAGCCTGTCGTCTTCTCTGAAATCTTCGAGCTGGCTTATGAGCTTGCATATTTCATCTTCGCCGCGGGCGCGCAGGAATTTTTCATATATTTTAGCGAAGTCGTCGTAAGCGAATGTATCTATAAGCAGCCGTAAGGTTTTTTCGTCTATTTCATAATCAGGCTGGTCGTTTTCACGATCGATTGCGTTGAAGTTTTCACCGCGGCCGCCGATTTCGAGGTTGCAAACGCTATCCGGCAGCGTTTTTGTATTTATAACCTCCGCCATCGCTTCGGTTGAAGCGTCCGAAAAGTTCATTCCTCCAGACGCCTGCGCGAAATCGCCGTCAGTTTTTACCTTTTTTAATTTGCGCCCGATTTCGTATTGCGCGTTAAAAACAGGATCGGTTAATTTTTCAAGAAGGTTGTGCCGGCGCCTGAATTTAAGGTTTTTATCTTTTAACGCGCCATCGGCAGCGGCTTTCTTTTTCTTAACATTCGATAAGTAAATGAAAGCGATTAAGCCCATTATAAATGAATATGTAAATAATAAAAATAAAGTTATGCTGTTATCCATATATGCAAATTATCGTCAAATTAATTGATTAATTTATAGCTAATTACGGCCCGTTTTAATATTAATTTTAAATTAAAAATTAATGCTTCAACTAATAATCCGGCATTAAAAATTAATGCCGGTTAAATTATATTAATGTTTATGAAAAATAAAAATAATTAAAAAAACAGTTGACATTATTTTAATAGTGTGATAGAATTACATTACTTAAATTTAAGCCATGTTTGGGGTTTGACAAATATACACAAAGCGGGCCTATAGCTCAGGTGGTTAGAGCGCACGCCTGATAAGCGTGAGGCCGGTGGTTCAAGTCCACCTAGGCCCACCAGAACAGAGGTCTGAGGCCTGATGTCGGGGTAAAATCTCCTGTATCTGACATCCAGCTTCCGACGACTGTTAGCGGGGGTGTAGCTCAGTGGGAGAGCGCCTGCCTTGCAAGCAGGA
>DIVV01000102.1 GCA_002423385.1 bacterium UBP16_UBA6123 | reverse complement strand
TTCTTTTCCCCCGTCGCGGTCTTGACTATAAATTGCTTATTGTTTTAGTTAATCATATTATGTTTAGTAGCGCCTATGCCTATAAAACCGCCTTTAAATATATAAGACGGTATTTTCGCCGCTACATGGCATAAACTCTGTAATCTATATCGGGAAATATATTATCGTGATACTCGAGCGCCTGTAAAAATTCGGGCACTATGCGCTTTCTTTTTATCTGTTCATAAAGCGAGTTGAACCGGTTAATATGGTCTTTAGTGCGTTTAACGGCGTATTCGACCGTGGTGTTATTATACATTATAAACGCCCAGTCGGAGCTCTGCGCCAGCAGAAGTTCGCGGGCCGCCTGAGCGAGCGCGCGGTTAACGAGCAGGTCGGAGCTCTGGTTTTGATGATAAGTAGCCAATTCGACCATTCTTTCGGCTATTTCGATTAAATGCTTGTATATCCAGTCATTTTGCGGAGCAAGCCACACTTCCGAGTATCCTTTATGTCCCCAGGAGCTAAAAGACGGGGTTACAACCTGATTTTCAGGGTATATTTCAAGATATTCAAAAGGCGTAACCGTTTTTACGGCGCTTTTATGATCGCAGGCCATCCTTAAAAACTGCTCGATGAACTGCGGGCCTTCGTACCACCAATGCCCGAAAAGTTCGGCGTCATAAGGCGAAACGACTAGCGGCTTACGGTCCATATAACGGGCGAGATGTTCGACCTGTTTTACCCTGTTGAAATGAAAATTAGCCGCGTGCTCCTTTGCCATATAGCAGGCCTTTTCGGGGTTATAAATTTCTTTGTGATTGGTTTTTCCGGTTATTTTATAATATTTGATTCCGGTATTGATTCTGATGCCGTCCGGATGTATATAAGGCTTGATATAATCTAAATCGAGGTCGAAGCCTATATCGCGGTAAAATTCGCGGTAATTATAATCGCCCGGATAACCTTCATTCATACTCCATACCGAGCGCGACGATTCGACGTCGCGTCCGAAGGCGGCCACTCCCGATTTACAGAACACCGGAGCGAATACGCCGTATTTAGGACGCGGCGATCCATGGAGCACGCCGTGGGTATCGGTAAAAAAGAATTGAATGCCGTATTTTTTAAGTATTTCGTCATGGCCGGGAAAATAACCGCACTCGGCGAGCCAGATACCGCGTGGTTTTCTGCCGAGGTGACGCTCGTAGGAATCGACGGCTATTTTAATCTGCGCCTCGACGGCCTTCGAATTAACCGACATGAGCGGCAGAAATCCGTGAGTGGCGCAGCAGGTAATGATTTCAAGATTACCGGCGTCCTGGAATTTTTTAAACCCGTTTATAAGGTTATTATTATATTTACTGACGAAAACATTACGGTTAAGATTGAACCGGTCGAGATACATTTTAGCCACTTTATTAAAATCAGTTGTTAACTGAGTTCTGGTAACTTCTTTATCGGCGAGTTCTATCAACGCATCTATGTGTTTTACGTATCGTTCCTGCAGCAGCGGGTCTGATAGCATAGCAAGAAGCGTCGGGGTAAGCGACATGGTTATTTTAAAATTAACCCCGTCCTGCCTTAACGATTCGAATATATTCAAAAGCGGTATATAAGTTTCGTTAATAGCCTCAAACAGCCAGTTTTCCTCTAAAAAATATTTATATTCCGGGTGGCGCACGTAAGGCAGGTGCGCGTGAAGCACCATTGAAATATAGCCTTTTTCTTGCATCAGAGGGAATTCTCCTTTTCTTTTTTGCTATATTGCGTGCGCTTATGAACTTCGGGAGTTATGGTTATCTCGTCGATCTTATCGGCGGAAACGCCAACGGCGGGGATATCTATATCGCCGTCGGGAAGCGCCATTCTTATCGAAAAAGTGCCGTCCGGCCTTAATTTTACGGCCTTACCCATGAGGGTGACGCTCGCATCGGGCTCGGTAGCCCCGTACACTATAAGTTCGGTATTTAATACCATCCAGAATTTGCGCTGTTTTTTAACTTCTTCTTCCTGACGGGCCTTTTCGGCGCCGAACTGCGACGATAGCGTTTCGGATGAAATGCCGCGCGATATAAGCTGCGAAAATTCTTCAGGATTCATTCCGCGCGCCATAGCCTGCATTAAATCGGCCGAGCTCATGCCCAGTTGAGAGCCGCCGGAAAGTTCATATATTTTTTCGAAAACGCCGTCTTTAACCATCCATTTTTCATCTTTTGATTCGGAAATGCTATTAGACGGAGTGGCTATATCGTTAGACGCGGCTAATTTATAAAAATCGCCTTTTTTACTAAGATAACCAAGCTCTAAAACGTAAGTAGCCTCCGGTTTAACATGAACATACCATGAACAGGCCGTATCGCTGAGCACTATATCCGAATAATCACGGGCGCCGCCGTCATTATTATAAATTCTTAATACTCTTTTCGATTCGCCGAATTCTTTAGCGCCCATGACTTTTTTTACCACGTCCACGGTTTCGCTCGCCACATCCCAGAATGTATAAAGCCACTCAGGGTCGCGCACTAAAGTTATGAGGCGATTCTTTCCGTATGATTCGGGAAGCTCCTGTGAAGTATTTATGATATAATGCTTGCCATAAAGATTTTCAACATCGGAAGAAATCACGCTCATCGATTCAGGCTTTGTCAGAGGGGTTTTAACGACTACTTTCTTCACTTCGCGCGCCTTCGCCTTAATCGGAGTTTTTTCAGCGGCCGCTTTTTTCAGGGCTTGTTTAGCTTTAGGCGCGGCCGGTTTGGCGCCTTTTTTTACGGCTTTAACCGCCGATTTTGTTTTCGATTCAGATTTTTCAGATTTAACCGCCGCCGCGGATTTACTTTTAACCGATGCTTTAGTTTTTACGCTCACGTCGCTTCGCTCCTTAATTCCAGTCTTTTTTTCAGACGATTTTTTTACTTCAGGCTTGACTTCGTTTTCTTTTTTATCTTTATTAGTTATTGTTTTTACCGGGGTTTTTAAAGGCTTTTTATCGGCGGCTTCAACTAAAGAAGAACTTTGTTTTTTAACGGATTTTTCATCTTCTTTTTTTGATTTCAAAGTCGGTTTTTTTTCAGGGCCGGCAGTTTTTTTGCCGGAATTAACCTTTACCGCGAAAGTTTTTTCAACTTTCGTCTTTTCCTTCGCCTTTGCTTCATCTTTCTTAGTTTTACTGATTGCCATTTAAAACCCTCCGTTCAATTTAAGTAAAAACAGATATTTATATTAACAATTAATTAATTAACTAATAACGTCTTCAGGTTTAATATTAAAAAAAGCGCCTTCGTTTTCGTCTTCTATTTTAAGTTTGCCTATTTTATACCTGAATAAATCGACGATCTTAATTCCGAAATATTCAAACATTTTGCGCACCTGGCGGTTAGTTTCGTGTTCGATTATCACTTCGAAAGTATTTTCACCGGCGCGTTTTATCGCGCAGGGAGCCGTTTTAATGCTTTGACCGGCGGCGTCCGCAATTACGACACCCGAGGCGAATTCTTTCAACTGCCTTTCTTTAAGATCTATATTAACTTTTACCATATAAAATTTAGCTAATTTAGGACCGCCGACCGATACTTTATCTAAAAAAGTGTTATCGTTACTCAGCACGATAAGGCCGCGCGACTCTTTATCGAGCCAGCCCGCGGTATTAAGGCCGTTAGCTTTTGCAAAAGGTATTAAATCGAATATATTTTTAGAAGATTTAGCTGAGGCGCGCAGGCCGGTTTCGTAACCTGCCGGCTTATTAAAAGCGATATACTGGTATTTTTTTTCTTTAACTTCTTTTCCATCGACCTTGATTTTATCTTTTTTAAGATTAACTCCGTACATAAAGTCGTTTATTATGTTGCCGTTAACCTTTACGCGCCCACTGACTATAATGTCTTTAGCGGCGGCGCGGGAGCAGACTGATAATTTCGACAGCGCCCTGTAAAGAGCGCAAACTCCGTCCTGCGAACTATAATTAACAGGTTTTTTTGATTTAGGAGCTGCGGCGCCCGCTGCCGGTTTTTCGTTTTTAACTGTTTTTTCTTTGCGTGAACTGTGATTTACGGTATTTTTTTTATCTTTTTTTATTATCATAATGTCATTATGATAACAGATTTAATTATATAATTCAATAAGTATTTATGGCATAACCGTCAAAAAATAAACGCGCGTTAAAAAACGCCTATTTAATCTTTGCCATAAGCTCTTCGCAGGCTTTGAGTATATCGGCGCTGTCTTCGGATTTAGCGGTTTTTGCCGAATTGATTATACGCTTAAGTCTTTTTGCGGCGCCGTCCCTGTTATTTTCGAGTATATTCAGATAAGCCATTTCGTATTCCTGAGAAAGAGTTTCAGGCCGTTCGTAATTTTTTTTAACGAGCTTGAATTTAGATGAGGATTTATCGAAAACATAAAAATGACTGAACTCAAGATGCGGCGCTATGGCGCCCGGGGCATCGAGATATCCGCCGATTATCATCGTAAGGCCGTCATTTACTTTACCGCCGGTGTCCGCGGATTTTATAATATCGAATTTTCCTTCGACCACGCCGTCGGATTTAAAAAACACCTTAAAGTTTTTTTCGCCGGAATCTTTATTTTTTTCGGCCTTTAAAACGAATACTTCCATTAAATTCTTCATGCCGCCGCGTCTTATGAATATTATTTCTTTATTGCCGCAGCCGTCGATATCAATTAATTCTAATTTTTCGATATAGCCGCCCGAAGCGTCTATAACTTTTATTTTTTCGCCGGAAAACAGCGCGAGTTTAGATTCGGGAGCAGCTTCCATCGATATTTCTGAAGTTTTATCGACGCTGATTATTATATCGTCGATTTTATCGCCGTCGATATCGCCAAAAGCCGTAAAGCCGAGCTGATCATCTTTATCGAGACATTCGAATATTTTTTCATCGAGCGGTTTTGCGTAAAGGTCGCCTGCGCCGCTACCCGTTAAAAATAATATAAATACGACTGGAATGACTAATATATTACTGAATTTCATAATAAATCACCTTTTATTTTTTATTTTACTCTGCGACATGCCGCGCCAAAACTGTTATCTTGAAGCTATCCAGGCTTCCTCGGCGGCCGAAATTTTAACGTTGAGTTTTTTTCTTATACTGATGGCGTAATGTATCGATTCACGCGGTATGGCGTTAGTTTTAACTATTTGATCCCAGCTCATATTTTTAAGGGCCGCTCTGCCGGGGCCGCCGTTATAAGCCGCAAGCGATTTTGCCAGCATCGAAGAGGCGTCGTCGCCAGCCGTTTTCCAGTCTGAACGTCCAAGCTGCTCGTCTATATATTTAACTCCAAAAGCGAGATTGACTTCAGGATCGTAAATATTGCCGGCGCCGTCTATATGAAAGGGCATTATCTGCATAAAGCCGACCGCACCCGCGCTCGAAATTATAATTTTACGGTCGCGCCAGTGATATTTGCCGGATTCCTGCAATAAAATACCGTGGACCAGGGCTTCTTTGCTTATGGCATTTCCCGAATTATCAACTAAACCCGACGGCATGTTTTTCATCGAGGCGGCGGCATTAGAAACCCACTGATCAAACTGCGTGCTGCTTTTAGATACGCTGCCCGCGGGATACCTGGCAAGAGCTTCTTTAAACATTTTAGCCTGCTGCAATAATTTCTTTTTAGTGGTATCGTCAAGAACGCCTTTGGTATAGGTTTTCCCGGCGTTCCAACTGCCTATGCTTGCCGATTGAAAAGTTTTAAGCGCTTTATCGAAGCCATCGAAGCGGCCGTAGCCCAGGCCCGCCATTATTTGAGAGGCTATTTCGGGAGTTACGCCGGAAGGGTCGGAGGGCAACTGCATCGTTTCGAGAATATTTTTATCGCCGGAAACCGCGTCGGCCACTCCGGGACCGTCAGTTTCGCTTATCGCCGAAGGCGTGCCTTTTTTAATATAATTCGAATGGCAATAGCCTATAGTGCCGTTAGAAAGTTTTACTTTATACCAGTCGCCTTCGACTCCTATAATGGTAAGCTGGGTCCTGTCGGCGAGTTCCTGCATAATCGGATTCGACGTGGAAGGGCCCGATCTTAAATTAAGCGTGCTGTCGACGTCGACATAAGCGGGCTGATTATCTACGGCGGCGGGATCTTCTATGGTATCTACCAATTTAACGAAGGAACCATTGATCCATAACGGCCTGTCGTGGCCGGCTACTTCGATTTTATACCAGCCGTCCTGCTTGTCGACAACTTTAAAACGCGCGCCGTTTGAAAGGCTTGAAACCGCGGGATTGTTAATTCCGGCGCCCACCCTTAAACTTACGCTTTCAGCGTCGGGANNAATCGAAACTGTGCCATAAACCGGAACCGGCATCATATCGTTGGTTTGAACGCCGGATACGTAATAACCGTTGATCCATGCGGGCGAACCGTTATAATTGATTTTATACCAGCCGAGGTTTTCTTCGAGTATTTTAACGCCGTCGTTTTTATTAAGCCTTCCTATGATTTCAAAATTAGTGCCGGGACCGGTCCTCACGTTGAGGTAAGAATCTTCGGAAACGTTTATAGTGCCGTCAGAGCCGGGCGCCACCCTGTCTTTTTTAAGCGAATCCAGGACGCTTGAAACTTCCTGCGCGCAAACCGGAGCGGCAAGTATAAATATATTATTAATTGGTGATATACTTTGCGGTACAAAAGAAACGGCAAGCATTGAAATGCAAATAAATATAAACAAATACAAACGAAGCGGAGCCGCCGTATAATTAAATTTCGATAAAAACGTCGTTCTGGTTAAACCGATCGGACAAGAAAAGCCGGCCGTTTTATTTACGGCATTAAACCAGGATTTTAAATTATTCATACTCATCACCCTCATTACTCATTATATTCATTAAAATTAATAATCTTTTTTACTATTATACTATTAATAAAGCGGATTAGTTCCTTTTCTTTTCGTGCGCAAGGTAATTTAACGATTTGAGGGCTGCGGCGCAACGGTATCAAGCCCGGCGCCCGGCAGTAAATTCGCAGAAAAGCCTTAATTTTTGACTCATTTCGGGCCCGCCGCCGGCTTTTTCAAGATACGATAAGGAGCGTTGTATATATTTGCGGGCTATTTCCATAGAAGCTTCAGGCGTTTCATACTCGCGGCATAAATCCATCAGGCCGCCCACAAAATCAGGCGTTAATTTTTTATTTACCGCAGATGATATTATTTTAATAATGCCGGAGCGCTTTTTTGAATCGAGCCTGCCTAACAATATGAGCAGAGGAAGGGTTATTTTACCTTCTAATAAATCTTTAGCGGTTGGTTTTCCTATAATTTTATCGTCGGAAGCCACATCTAAAACGTCGTCGGTGATTTGAAACGCCATACCCATATTCAATCCGAATTTTTCCATATTTTTAACGGCGGCAGGAGCGGCCTTAGCGCAATAAGCGCCGAGCGCGGAACATTTGGATAAAAACCGGGCGGTTTTACTTTCGATAATACCAAAATATTCTTTATAAGCTATATGCGCATTATAGTTATTTATATTTTGAAAAATTTCACCCTCGCACATCGAGCGGGCCGCTTTAAGTAAATTTTCGGCTATAAACCCGTCATTAAACCGCGATATAACTTCAAAAGCCTGGCAATATAAATAATCTCCGAATAAAACCGCTGCGGTATTGCCAAATTTATTATTAACCGACAATTTAGAGCGTCTCATGGAGGCATTGTCTATTATATCGTCATGAACGAGCGTGGCGGAGTGTATTAACTCAACGGCGGCGGCCGTTTTAAGAGCGCGTGTATTGATTTTAGCGAATAATTTAGCCGACATAAGAAGAAGCGCCGGTCTGATACGCTTGCCGCGCGAATCAAATACATAGCCGCTCATATCGTTAACGGCTTTAAAATCGGATTTTAAAGTTTTACCTATAATACGCTCGACCGATTCGAGTTCGTTTATTACGGGAAATATTATGTCTGAATAATTCATAATATGCTTAATATTACATCAATTAAGGAAAAAATTCAACTAAAATTTAGTAATCGTTAAATATTAAGTTATTTTTATATATAAACTTACTAATATTAAATAATTGCCGATATGGTATTAAATGGTATTAGTATTTTACAGGAGCACTTATGGATTTATTTTATTTTACTCCTTCAGCGCATAATAACGATTCCGGCGCTTTCGAATACGAGGGATCGAAAATAGGCATTTCAAACTCGATAACATCGATTAGAAACGAGTTCACAAAATCAACGGCCAACCATATAAACGTCGATGAAATAGTGCTTGAAAAAATGTTTGCCCATATTAAAAGCATAGAAGAAAAAGAAAAAATTTTTTTATGCGACGTAATAATCCACGGCGTACGCGTCAGGCTGACAACCACTTCGAGGCACGTTTCGGAATTTTTTACCGATAATTTTTACAACCCGCGTGAATACTCCGAACAAGCGCAGGAATGCGGCGTCGAGCGCCAGGGAAGCATCGTGCCCTTTAAAGTCAACGTTTATGTCATAAACGGCATATTCGATAATATTCCCCTTTACTGCTATAATACTTCTACCAATTCGATCTATATTTTTAACTGTTCGTTTTATAAGGTCATATATGAATTAGTAATGGAAGCCACCGCCAAAATACTTCGCGAAGACCGCGGATTTATAATAGAAAAAACCACCTCGGTCGAAAAAAACAAAACGGCGATAGCTCTATTAGGCTGCGGCCATCCCGATTATTGCTGCGCGGACCGCTTCTGCTCATATTGTTACAAATTAGTCCAGGGCCAGCCTTTTAAACTCCAATCGCTCAATTATACGGTGTTTCGCCTGGCTTTCAATAATATATCCAGCGCAAAATTAGTATCGCCTATTAAGGCGGTAATGCCCGACGGCTCAATAAAAAAAGGCGCCGAGCTGCTTGAATTTCTTTGCGAATGCGTTAAAGACGAAAATTTATATATAGCCAGTTTAAACGTTATCCTATCCTGCCTTTCGCCCTCGGACGAAAAATGCGAAGTTCTGCTTTCTAATATCGACTTGAAAAAAGGGGGCGAAATTTTTTCATACCCGCTTTTTAAGAATTATTATCAAAAAACTTCCACTATCAACCATTATCCGGCAGCCGCATATCAGTTTTTACATTCAAAACTTGAAAACGTTCCTGAAATCACTCAGGAATATATGATTACTAACTCTCAGACGCTCGAAACGTTCGTAAGAAACGAGCTGCGCGGTTCAAAAGACGCTTCGATAGCTAAATATTTCAACTCGATATCCGAAGAGGACGGTAAAAAATACGTCGCGCGCTTCGGTTGTTTCGAAGAATCTTACGTTCTTATCGATATGGCTAAAATATTCGGTAAAGTTAAAATAATATCAAACCCTTTTGAATATTCACATTTAAAAAGCCTGGGCATATTCAATGAAATGAAAGTTAACGAAAAAATTAAATCGGCCGTATTTTTGAAAAAAGCGCCCGACGATAAGTTAAAAGAAAAAACGAACGCTTCTCTGCTTTTAAAATTTGCCTCAGTGTTATGTTTTAATAATATCAGCATATGCGAATTAAATATTTTCGATGGAATCGAATTCGACGAAAATGATAAAGACCAGAATTTAAAAGCTATTTACGAAGAGTCTATTAAAAAATTATTTTCGATAGAAGAAAATAATACGAATTCCTCAATTATAATCGACGGCTCAAATTATAAAACTTTATTTCCACCGCCCCCGCCGCCTAAAACCTAAATAGCTGTCAATAGATTTTTAAAAATAATTTAAACAAAATTACTAACAATTTCAATATTTTAAAAAGCCTTGATTTATAGTTATTCACAGACTTATCCACATTATCCACAAATGGACGGCTCTTATAGTTGACAAAAAAACTCCACTTTTTTTCGAATATATTTTCGAATAAAAACAGGGCTGGAAAATTAATTCCGCCCCGTTTTTTTTTACCGAAAGTATATGCTATAACAATTAAATGAAATATTCCCCGATTTTAATATTGATGATTATAAAGTAGTTTTCTTCTATTATATTTTACTTTATTTTACTTTAAATTAAGAACTTCATAAATCTGGATTTTATCGGCCTTGCCTTTTACCTGTACCATTTCGAGTTTATTTACGCTTATAAAGTCTTTAACGTGGTTATAAGTAAAATCCGATATTATTATCTGCCCGCCGGCGGCCACCGAGCAAAGGCGGGATGCAAGATTCACCGAATCGCCTATAGCCGTATATTCAAGCCTGTTTTCCGAACCGATATTACCGACTACAACTTCGCCCGTATTTATGCCTATACCGACGCCTATGGTTTTATGACCTCTCTTTTCAAAATGCTCGTTTAATTTTTTAAGTTTTCTCTGCATTTCAATAGCGGCCGTCACGGCCCTTAATTCATCGTCCGCGCCGAGGATGGGGGCCCCGAAAAGAACCATCATCGCATCGCCTATGTATTTATCGAGCGTGCCGTTCCAGTTGAATATGACGCCGCTCATTTCGGAAAAATATTCGTTTAAAAGCGATACGATCTCTTCAGGTTCGAATTTTTCGCTCATCGAAGTGAAGCCGCGTATATCGCTGAATAAAATCGTCGTTTTCTGCTTTTTACCGCCAAGCGCCGTAGAATCGGGATTTTTCATCAATTCTTCAACGATCTGCGATGAAACGTATTTAGAAAATATTTTAGTAAGTTTTTTCTTTTCGAGCAGTTGTTCTTCGGAGAACTTTTTAGAGCTCTCGAGATCCGCCGCGTTATAAAGCGCGTTGCCAATTATAGTGGAAAGCATCGATAGAAGCGAAAGGTCTTCGGAAGCGAGCGCCGTGATCTGATCGTTGAATTTTTCGATTGCGATAGCTCCCGACGGTATTAACTCGCCTTCTGATATAGCGAGCAATGGAAGAACGTATATAAATTTCTGCGAAGTCGAATGAAGCATATCGTTTATATCGCGCTGGGCGCATGAATCTTCGATGTGCACTAATTTTTTCGCAAAAAAAGCATGCGCTACGAGCGGAATTTGATTAACGGGAAATTCCTCGATAATCTGATCGTTGACGGCGGTCCCGACGCCGCCCGCAAGAAGCAGACTGTCTGAATCTTTTTTCTTTAAGTAAATAACCGCTTTATTTACCGGAAGGTTGTTTTTTAATAATTCCTGAATTTCTTTGATAATAACCTGAGGGCTGAGAGATGAGGTGATATTTTTTATCTTCAAAACAAGAGTGGAGGCTTTTATCATCTTATCGTTATATTCGCTCTGAAGTTTATCGAGCTTCGACATATATTCTTTTTCGATTTCGGCTACGAAACTTTCTTTTCCGGTCGAAGTTTTTTTCTTTTCGCGGTCGCTGTCATCTTTTTTTCTGGCCTCGTATTTTTCTATCATGATCGTTATTTTATTATAGGCTATTAAAAAAATTACGAGCATAGCTATAGTGGCCGTTAAAGTAATTAACGAATACATTACGTATTCATCGTTTAAATATTGCATAAATCACCCGTTACTAATTATAAGTATATCATGATTTAATTATACATTATTCCCGTTTTTAAATCAATATTTATTCTGACATTTTGATATTTATCCCTCAAAATTCAATTCAAAATAATGTAAAATTTTCACTTTTATTTTTATTTAAAAAATGATATAATATTTTTCGTTATTTTAAAGTATTTTTTGAGGTGCGTAATGATAAAAAAAGTAGATCTCGAATTAAGTCCGCATAAGGAAGTTTTCGCCAGCCCGACTCCGCTGGGCTTGATAGGCCTTGCTATTTCATGCGCGGCGCTGATGCCCGTAGCCGTCGGTTATACTTTGACTCCGGCCGCCTTAAAAACCGTCGCGGTGCTCGCACTGCTTTTCGGCGGCGGCTGTCAGATGATAACGGGGCTTATGGAATTTGCCAATAAAAACCTTTTTGGCGGCACTATATTCACCGCTTTTTCATTTTCATGGGTTTATCTTTCATGGTCATTTTACTCTTTAGCGAACGGTTTCATGCTCGATCACAGCGTCGCTCTCGCCGTCGACGCGGTGCTTCTGGTAATATTTTCCATTTTAACCTATGGATTCGGTTTTTTCAGTAAACTTTTATTTTTATTCCTTCTCGACATAGACCTTTTATATATATGTAAACTCGTTAACGGCCTCACCGGCACCCAGGCGCTTATGATGCCTATAGCTTTTCTTACCGCCGGAATGGGCCTTATAGCCCTGTGGATCGCGATGGCGACTCTTATTAATCCGGTCGCCGGCCGAAGCGTATTTCCAATAGCCGGCCCGCTGTTTTTCGCTCCGAAAAAATCAAGGCTGTTCGATTTCACGCAAAGATACAATATATTCGAAATTCTTTATAAACACTGGCAGAAAAACGCCTATAAAGAAATGGAATTAAAAAACCTCCAGGCCGCCATGAAAACTAAAACCGGCAACGACGAAATCGTCCATGAACTTTTTTACCTGCATGAATACGGCTGCATGGTGCTTACATTCGACGTATTCGAAAAGGATAAAATACACAGCCTCCGCTTGAACGCGCAGGGATTAGACCTTTACGAACAGCTCGTGCTGAAAAAATACAGTTGGGCTTAATTAAAGTTTCCATATAATTATTAATCAGGGTAACATTTGAAAGGAATTGATTTGAACGAAATATACTTAAGTCACGGCTCATTATACGACTATCAACTGATGCCTTTTTTCAATATAGCCTCTAAATGCGGATTTAACGGAGTCGAAATAATAGTGGGGCGCAACGAAGAATTATCGAACACCAGTTATATTAAAAAACTTTCCGCGGATTTTCAAATACCGGTAAAAGTTCTTCACTGCCCTTTCAACTCCTGGCAGAATGAATTCTGGCCTGAAAAACCCCAGCAAAAACTGATGCGCACCGTCGAAATGGCGCGTCAGCTCGGCGCGGGCGTAATAGTAGCCCATACGGCGCTTTCACATGAAAGTGAATATAAAAACTGGCTTATAGATGAACTCGCAAATTATCAGAAAAAAAATCCCGATATAAAAATAGGCATCGAAAATATGCCGCGGCGCTATGTTTTATTCGGAAAGTTAGGCCGCGCTTTTTATAATTTCAAAACACTGCCTTTTAAAATCAGAAAAAAAATAACTTATGATATCGCAGCCCATAAATCCGAATATAATAAATTCAAGCCTATCGAGCTTGACGATTTTGGCAATTCGCTCAATTCGGTGGAGCTTTTAAATAAATTCGAATATATAACCATCGACACCACTCACCTGGGTACATGGAACTGCGCGCCGCACGAATATTTAGATAAAATTAAAACGAAGATAGCCCATATTCATCTATCCAATTACAAAATAAGCCGCGAGCATCGTTTAATAGACGACGGCATAATGGACCTCGCCGCGTTTCTGTCTAAATTATCTAAAATGGGCTACAACGGAGGAATAACGATAGAAACCGACCCTCATTCTTTTGAAAACCATCGCTCCTTCGCGATAACCTCAAAAAAATTAATGGAAAATATTGATTTTATAAGAAAATCATTCAATAGCGGTTTCTAAAGATCTTAAAAAAGCGAGCATCTGCTCTTTAGAAAAATCGGGGTGATTTTTCGCGAAATTATTTAAAAGCAGCAGAGTATCGTTCCATAAATATTCAAAATCCTGCATATTAAAATTGCGCGGCGATCCCGCGGGAATTTTGAGCGTTTGAAACTGCGGATATGGCTGCTGCACGGAATCCTGGCCCTGCTGTGTTTTCGGAGGCGGCTGGTATGCGCTCGTCTGCTGAGACGGTTTCTTCGCCGCCGGTTTAATTTCTTCAAAAGCGGCCGGCTGCGGTACGATCTGACGAACGGGGATTAAAGGCTGCGGCGTTTCCGCGACGGGCTTTAATTCCGGCTGCGAAATGATTTCAGGTTTATCTTCAGGCTCAGCTTCTTCTCCGGCGCCGGCATCATCCTGCGCTCCGGCGTCGCCGCCTAGAAATGACGAAGCGAAATTCGCGACTTCCTCGTCGGAATGGACGCTCAACTCCCTCAAAAGTTCAGTTGAACGATCGGTGTTAATTTTAGCCAGGCCTTCCGCCAATTTTTTCAAATTACCGGTGTCCTCGTCGTTTTTAGCTTTTTCAAGTAGCTCGATTACCTGCTCGCCGCCTATGGCGCTCAAGGCGTAAATAGCGGAACCGCGTATCGAAATATCGTCCGATTGAAGCATCTCGTCTAATTTTTCAAACATATTAGTTTTTCCGAATTTAGACAGGACTTTTATCGAATTTGCCTTAACGCGGTTATTTTCATCCTGCAAAAGCGGAATGAGAAATTTAATGATTTTAGGATCGCCTATTATTTCAAGAGCTTCGATCGTATTAGCGCGCGTGCGGGCGTCGGGATCTTTTAAATAACGGGCTATTATCGGTATAAGCTGGGCGCCGCCCACGCGGGCGATAGCTTTAACCAGAGTGGCAACGACAAAAGCGTCCTGCTCGGAATTAAGTAAATTTAATAGAGGCGTTAAAACGCGGTTTTCGCCTATCATACCCAATGATTGAACGGCGTAAAGCCTTACGCTTTTAACCGGATCGTGTATAAGACCCAAAAGCGGCTCGGTGGCCACAACTTCTTTCTGATCGCCAAGCTGTTTAATGGCTTCTATTTTTACGTTTTCATCCGGGCTTTTAAGATCGTTTAAAATTTTAGTGAGCGAACCGCCGCTGCGGTCGAATAAATCAACCGAAGGCATCGTCACCGGTTTTTTTAACGCATCTTCTTTTAAAGAAGGCGCCTCGTTAATAACCGGAGCGGACGGAGGCGGCGTGAGCGAAGGCTGCGGGGACGGAGACGGAGACGGAGACGACATATCAAAACCGCCGCTTTGCTCGACCTGTGAAGCCGAAATCGACTCGAAGTCTTTAAGCGCTTTTTTAGCGAAATAACGCACCGCGGTAGAGGTATCGTTTGTGAGTTCGGAAAGAGCGGTCTTTACCTCCGCCAGATTATACCTGCCAAGGGTAATTACCGATTTTTTACGGACCTCTTCCTTAGTAGACTTCAAATCTTCTAATAATTTTATTACTTCAGTTGGTAACGCCATAAATTACACGCTCATTTTTATTGTATTAAGATTATATCATACTTTCGATAGTTTAGTAAATATAAATCTGTCATAATCTCGAAGCTAGTTTAACAACATTATCCCGCGATTTTATAGATAAAGCTGAAATTTTACTTTCAGGCTCCTGCGGCGTTTTATTTACAGATAAAAAGCTGAAAGGATCTGGAATTTTTTTAATGATAGCCTGGTGTGAATTAAGGCAGTTGAAAAAATAAAACATGAATATAGCCGTCATTAATATAAAATTTAACTGAGGGTTGCTGAATTTATTCATTTAAACATCCTGTCTATAATAATACAATTAAGGTTATCGGTTAAAATTATAAACTGTTTATAAAATAATAAAATATACTGTTTTTTTTTTGCGCCTTGTGATATAATTGGTTATATGAAATGGAGGGTGTCATGAAATTTTATTCTTATATAAAAGCGTTCTACACGGCAGCTTTATTAAGCGGATTATTCCTTGCGAGCATCTATCCGGCGTACGCAAAAGATTTTAAAACCACGGCCGGAAACGATATTAAAAAAAACTATGAAAACGGCGCATGGATGGACGCTACAGGTTACTTTCACGAAATGACCCAGAAAATCGTTGAAGAACACGGAACGCCTCAGCAGAATATTACACGCGTCCGCAAAACTCCCGATATAAAAACCGAAGGTCAAAAAGAAATATTCAACGTAATGAATATTGAAAAGAACAAACCGGAAAAAAGAACGGCGGTTCTTAAAAAAATTGGCAAGCATTGCTATTTATACTTAGAAGAAGGAAAAGAATACGACGATAAAATATTAAACGGCATAGTAGAACGTTTCGACGGCGTTATATACGGTAATAATACCGAAACCTTCGGCTGTGAACCTAATCCAGGCATCGACAACGACGAACGCATCACCATACTTATCATAGACATTAAAGACGGCTGGGCTCCAGGCAAAGGCTTCGTGGGCGGATATTTTTTCCCTCTCGACTGCTACCCTGTAAGCGTGGTGCAATATTCAAACGAACGCGAGATGATATACCTGGACTGTTACCCGTCAAACCCCGCGGACCCGCTTTATCCAGGCATAATAGCGCACGAATTTCAACACATGATACATTTTGCCAACGACGCTAAAGAAGATAAATGGCTTAACGAAGGCTGCTCGCAGCTTGCCCATTATATTTGCGGTTTCGGCCATCCGCCGCAGATATTATCGTTTATGAAAAACCCCTCGGACGACGTTACCGTCTGGCAGAATTCCATGGAAGACTACGGCGCGGTTTATCTTTTTCATTACTACTTATTTCATAAATACGCCGGGGCAAATTTATCCGAAAAACAAAAGTTTTACAAAGCGCTCGTAGCCTCGCCCCTAAAAGACATCGAAAGCATAGACGCGATTCTTGCGCAGTACGGCATAAATAAAACCTTCGAAGATATCTACAAAGACTGGCTGGTGGCTAATTTGATCAATAAAGCCGATATAGCGGGCGGACTTTACGGATACGACGAAAGTTTAAAATTGCGCGTAAATACGACATATAATTTTACGGCGCTTCCGGCGGTAATTGAAAAAGCCGAATTATTAAACCATGGAGCGGCTAATATTTTATTCACTCCCTTTGTGACTCATCTTCCTCAAACTCCGGCGGTAATTGAAAAATTTATAATATATTCTGAAAAACCCGCCGTAATAGCCTGGGGCGTTAATGGCTGGAGACGGCCGGCCGATAAATTTCTGCCTCCCGATTCGATTATAGCAAACGATTTAGCCGAAACTAAAATGAACGGCCCTGATGAAAACGGCTTTTATTACGTCGAGATCGGGCCGCTGGCAGGATCGGAAGCCGCCGAAACTTTCAATTACAAATTAAAATTCGAAGACGGAACGGTTTCAGATGAACGATTAATCGATATAATAGGCCCCGACTCGTCAAAAGCCGGCGCCAGCCGCAAAAGAGTGGCCGAAAACAATATACTCGTAGTTAATTTTAAAGGCGCGAAACCGACGGCCGCTTATAAAAACAAACTTTTCCGATTGATTCAAATAATCGAAGACGCCGACGGCAAAATAAGCGTCGGCGAAGTGCCGCTTAAAAACAATCAGGCTAAAATAGCCGTGCCGTCTTACTCGAACTCCATTAAAAAAGTATATTTTATAGCATATCAGCTTAATAATAAAAAACTGGCTTTCAGTCTCGACGCTAAACTGGTATCTAATATGAACGAAGCCGGAAAAGCGTATATAATGAAAATCGAATAAATTTATTCAGATCGGCTTAATAATTAATGAAAAGATTAACGGTCATCTCGGTTTCACTTGGCCCTTCCGACAGGAACCACTCATCTGATATCGAGCTGGTGGGAAGAAAAATTCATATAGAACGCATCGGCGCCGACGGCGATATCGATAAAGCCATAAAACTGGCCGCCTCGCTCGACGGGCGCGTTGACGCATTCGGACTCGGAGGCATCGATTTTTACCTGAATATAAAAGGCGATAAATACAGTATGCCTGATGCTTTTAAAATAGCCGGCGCGGCAAAGAATACGCCGATGGTTGACGGCTCGGGCGTTAAAAACCTCACTGAAGATAAAATAGTTAATATATTAACGAACGTACTCGGTTTTAAGCCGGCCGAAAAGAAAGTTTTTTTCGTTTGCGCCACTAACCGCGCTCTGATGGCTGAAAGTTTTGAAAATGCCGGGTTCGATATGATCTTTGGCGACCTTATGACGGCAATCGGACTGCCGATTCCTATAAAAAGCCTCGCAGCCGGTAAATTGGCCGCTAAAATATTCGCGCCGATAGCCACGAAGCTGCTGCCTTATAAATTAATATATCCCGTTAAGCCTTCAAACGCGCCTAAAAGCGAACGCTTCGCTAATTATTTTAAATGGGCCGATATAATAGCCGGCGATTTCAATTATATAAACCGGCACGCGCCTTCGGAGTTGAAAGGCAAAACCGTCGTAACTACCAGCGCCACCGAAGAAAATATAAACGATTTAAAACTGCGCGGAATTGATTATTTAATAACGACATACCCGAGAATCGCCGGCCGCGCTTACGGCGCCAACGTTATAGAAGCCTTGCTGATAGCTATTTCCGGTAAAAACCGGCCGCTATATCCCGGCGAATATCTTGAATTGATAAATAAAATAAAATTTATGCCGCAATTAGAAAAATTAAAATAACGAGATGAGAACAAATGATTGAAAACAGAAGATTCATTAATCGTGAAGACGGCGTTTTACTGGCTATTTTTATAACGACGCTAATATATTTCATACCGTCGTTAACTTATAAAACGCTCGACGCTAAAAACTGGGTTTATTTTCTATACTCATTTTTCGCTTTGTTATTCATAGCTTATGCCGCTATACCCATGATTTTTTCCAGAATAAAGATATCGCCGCAGATGAATTTATTCCGGCTCAATAATTATTGCGTGATCACTTTTATAGCCTGTATTTTGTATTTCGGCGCCATCGAATATATATTAAAATCAATGGGCCTTTCCGGCGGACAATATTCTATTTTTAAATATTTAGATTCATTGATATTGCATATTCAGAGCCAGGCCGGGATAACTTCAAATCACAGGTTCATACGCGAGGCCGGGCTTATGCTCGCCGTCATGCTGCCTTTATGCGAAGAATTATTTTTCAGATGCTATCTGCAGGAAAGCCTCAAACGTTATTATAACATATACTTCGCCGTGACGGTCCCCGCGCTTTTAGTGGCGGCGCGGCATCTGGCGTTATTTACTATTTTATGCCAGCCTGTAGGATATTCCGCCGTATTTTTATGCTTCGCCGCCTTTATTTCATTCGCTTTTTTCGGCTGGGTTTACGAGAAGGAAGAAAACGTTCTTTCATCGATGATAGTTCATTTCACGGGAAATTTATCCTTCGGCGTATGTTCTATTATTTTCGGCGGCGGCAGTATATAAAAAAAATGCAATATATTAAAAAAATGATATTTCCGATCGTCGTATAATTTGGAGAAAATTTTAAGATGCTTAATAAACTGCACGAACTCGAATTCAACTTCAGGCTTCAGATAACCGCGGTGATAGCGGCGGCGGCGCTTGTAACCCCGATGTTTACAAATATTCGAATTTATCAATATTTTGGAGTGACGGAGCTTTCGGCCATTAAATATTTATACGCTTCCATAGGTTTTTTCTGCTTCGCCGCTTTCATTATAAGGGCCTGGGGCGCCGCTTATCTTTCTTCGTTCGTCGTGATGGCTAAAGACGCCAACCAGGATAAATTAATCGTTGCCGGCCCGTTCAAATTCGTTCGCAACCCGCTTTATTTCGGCGACATACTCGGCGCCGGAGCGATAAGCCTCGCGCTTCCGCCCGAAGGTTTTTTGATAATGATAGGGCCGCTGACTCTTCATAGTTTTATGCTGGCGCTTTACGAAGAAAAAAATATGATCACCAAATACGGCGGCGACTATCATGAATTTTTATCCAATACGAACCGGCTCATACCTTCCGTTAAACCCTACAAACACTCTAAATATGATGAATTCATAAACAAATATACGCCGGACTGGCCGGACGCGATAATGTCAAATATTTATTTTGCCGGCATCGGCGGCGCTTTTATAGCAGCCGCTTTCGCCGGTTACTCGGCGCAGTCGCTCGAACGGCTGGCATATATTTACTCGATAGTAGTTTTAAGCGTATGGTCTATATTTTATATGATTTACTACCATCCTAAATATTTTATGAAAAATGTGAATAAAAACGATAAAAATGAAGAAAATGAAGAAAATGAAGAAAATGATAATTTATAAAAACATTATAAATGAAAAACGGGATGTTATTATTTTATGGATGTCATAATGCTTGCGGGCGGCTGTGCCGGACCCGAATTAAATGAAGTCTCAGATTACGGATACAAAGCTTTAGTTAAAATCGGCAATGAATTCATGGCTAATTTAACGCTGCGCGCGTTTAAAGAATCAAAGCTGCGCGGCTCTTTATATTTACTCGCCGCCCCCGAAGTTAAAAATCTTATAAAACCCGACTATTACGATTATTATATACCCGAAGGCGCCGATATCATCGATAACGTGTCAAAAGCCCTTTCACACGATAAAATCGATAAAAATAAAAAAATCATGATAACTTCCTGCGATATTCCGCTAATTAATCATCAGTCTATCGATAATTTCATCGGCTATTCACAAAACGCTAACTACGACGCGATTTATCCGATCGTCGAAAAATTCGTTTACGACGCTAAATTCGCCGGCACGCGCAGAAGCTGGTATTATTGCAAAGATGGAACCTATACCGGCGGCAATTTTATATGCATTAAACCCGATATATTTTTTAAAAATAAAGATATATTTATGGATATATTTGAAAACCGCAAAAATCCGCTTAAAATAGCCGCTTTATTCGGCGTAAAACTTTTGCTTAAATATAAAATGGGGCTAGCTTCAAAAAAAGACGCACTGGACGCGGTTTACAACATTATTAAAACGCCGTGCGCCGCTTTCGAGTCTAAATTCGCCGAAATTGTATTCGATATAGATAAAATGAGCGATTATACTAAATGCGTTGAATATAGCAAAACTACATAAATACCAGGGAGAGTGATTTCTTTGTTTATTAAAAAAAATTTATTTTCATTATTAACCATTCTGTTTTTTTTGTTTTTACATTTTTTTATTTTAAACACTAATGCTCAAACATCCACTGGCACCCAAACGCGATAGAATTTATTCAATATTAAATTTATTTTATATCAGACGCTTTATATTTAGCGACAAAAGCGCTGGTTTTTTCGGCGCCAAAAGCCGCGTTAAGCGCTTCTGTGGCCGTTTTATAAGGTAAAACGCCCATAGCTTCGCGCGCTTTTATAAACTCGACGAGTTCGGCTTCGGTTATGCCGGCTGCTTCGAATCTTCTGATAATCCAGGCTTCGGCTTCGAAAAGCGATATATTAATATTCATGTCGATATCTGATTTTCCGTCTTTTGCGGGTAATTTCAGGCTAAGCCATAAATCGGGGCTTACATTCGAATCTATGCGCGCGCCGGCCATCGCTTTTTTATAAAGCTCCTCTTTATAGGTGAGCCATTTATCACGCGCTATGGCTGATGTCTTCTGATCTATTTTACCCTGTTTAAATTTAACGCCAGCTTGATAATAATCGTAATATAATTTACGCGCCTCGTTGGACATGGTTACATATTTGGTTTCTTCTAAAAATATTCTGTACAGCACGCGTTTATCACCACTGAATTCTTTTACCCAGCAATTGATAAATTCAATAAAATCAACCGGCCTGTATTTATACATTACACTTACAGATTTAACGAAAGGATCTTCTATTTTCCGCGAAGTCATTATATCAAAAAAAGTAGCCGCTACGGCGCCTTCAGTCGATAATATCTGAAGGCCGTTCTTTAATATGCCGCTTTTTTTGCCCTTATAACTCTGCCATATATAACGGTTGCGACGCACCGGGTCCTGCCTGGTAAACTGAAACTCGGCTATTCCATATTTTTCCCTTTCCGATTCTTTAATTAATAAAGGATTCATCTGGCCGTATATAGCTTCGAACGCCTCGGCCCAACCCTCGGTATAAGCCATCTGACGATCGGAAACGACCGGGCCGTCATGGCCGTTAGTGGAGACGCTTTTAAGTTTGCTCCAGTCTTTTAAATACATATCAAGCATTATTGCATGAGCGTTTTCGTGGGCAAATGCGAGACACAACGTATCGTTTTTAATACGGTCGGACACCTTCGCTATGCCGTCGGTTATTTTAATATAGCTGTTGAAAAAATACTGTAAGTCGCTGTTATAGCCAATATATGAGGGAGCATGACTCATCGCGCAGCCGCCGGAACCGAACGGGCATACTAAAATAGGCGTTAAAACAAAACTTTTATAATATTGACCGTATTGATCGTCGCCGGATTTATTTATGATATCAAGTTTTTTCATGCGCGCTATGTGCCTTAATTTAACCGAATCAGCCGCTACTTCTGAATTTTTTAAATATGAAACCATATCGGTTAAATTATATTTTTCCGCTTCGAGCGGCACCGACAAAAATGCTGTTTTAAACCTTGTTTCACGCTGATCAAAACCCGCTTTAACTTCAACGATTTTATTTTCATCGGTTTTAAGCTCGTTAACCAGAAAACCTATGGGTAAAATAGATTTTTCAACGCTGGAAGTAATGTTTTGATATCCGGGCGCAAGATAAGTAGTAGGCTTTTTTGCGTAAGAAACCGATACGGCCGACGCTAAGATAATAAATATTAAAACCGATAAAATTAAAAATCGGTTATAATTAAAATAAATGCGATTATCAGATTTTTTATAGTTTAATATATCGTTGTTTTTTACCTGAGCGCAATTAATATATTCAGATTTCATAAATTTCATATAACCTCCGCCTTCACAGCTTATTTCATCACTATATTTCAATAATATCTATGATAATTTCATAACACATCAATTATAACACGCGATATTAACTCTGTCAAGTTTTAACGTTTAACAGTTTTAACGTTTTAACATTTAATCGAGACGGAACCTATTTCAACAAGAACGTGATGGGGGAAAAGAAAGGACCAATGGCCCTCTCTTTTCCCCCATAGCCCCCTATTCTCTCCCGGAATTTTTCGGGTAATCGTTATTATCAGTCGTTAGTCATTAGTTGTTAGTCGTTAGCCATGCTTGAAAACTATATTAATTATTATATAAATCTATTCGATACTGCTACAAAATTATCTTTATTCTCTCATCTTTTTCGGTTCTCTATTATATATTTTTTCTGTTTTGCCATAAACTTTTTTTCCGTCTTTTGTCAGTTTTGCCGCCGCGCACGTTGTGCGCGGCGGCGTACTAATTACGCACTTCCATAACTTAATATTTCGGCTCACGGTAATGCTCTATGGCACATCTATATAATAATTCCAAACAATTCATTTTTTTGCGTACTTTACCGTCACGATGCATTAATATCGTTATAATTTAACACTCCGGTATGCATGGTTATTTTCCAGCCGTTCTTGCATTTTGAATAAACTTTACAAACTCGGCCTTTCCATACCATTGCTTTTTTATCTTTTTTATTCTTCCAGACCGTATCTATATCAACTACCGCAAACGCTCCGTCTTTTTCTTTTGATAACTCTATCTTAACAATAGAACGATCATTTTTTTCCAATTCATATGCGTTGAATAATTCTTCCCACCCTTTTTTCCATCTGTTAAAATTAAATTTTCCCTGCACAATCTCCCATTCTACGGGATTATGGCAATGTTCGTCTCTGGGCCAGGGCCATACCATATCTTCGTGAAACAGCTCTAATAGTGATCCTACATCTTTTTCATTCCATGCTTTTGTTTCTTTATTTACCATGCTTATTATTTCTTTATACTCTTTGTCCATGCCGCCTTCTTTCGATTGCTTCATAAGATTTTTCCTACACTTATTAACCCTATTATAGATAAAACATTTGAAAAAGTCAAGCGTATTATCGTTAGATTTAATACAGCCGGTAATTTTCCTCTTTAATTTGTGTTTTAAAGTTATTGCAAAATAAATAACGCCTTGACACATTGCCGTTTTTTGATTTAACCCGAAAAATAGGGATTAAAGGTAGTTCGGAGCGGACGGCGCTTTACTGCAAGCGAGCCACACGATGCAGCGAGCGTCTAAACCCGGCCGCCAGGCCGGGCGAAAGTTTACATAAGGCACGGGTTATCGGCGAGACGGCGGCAGGCTTCCCTCAGGGCGAGAAAGGAAAGAGCCGGAGGGTGGGAAATCATTTGAAATTATTTCAAACCAAGTAACGCTTGACAGATTGTCGTTTTTTAATTATAATTAACAATACCTAAAAAGACAGGAGGATATTCAATTGAAAAAAACTTTAATATTATTAATGACGCTGTTTTTTATCATAATTTTCTATCAAAATTCCTACGCATATCAAACAAAGTGGCGAAATACTGTGTGGGCCTATGATCTTGCACTGTTTCGGTTTGATTATGAAGAGCTTGATAAGTTATTAGATAAGTTTAAAAACAATAAAATTTCCCGTGATGAATGCGTTATTGCCGGAATTAAGTTTCTTAAAGAAAATGAAAGTAAAATATCATCAGGTGATAGTTGTGACATACAAAGTGTTTATAAAATGAAGCATAATTCACCAACGAAATTTATGGCATTTATATATGCCAATTATAAAAGTCTTTCGCCTGACGCACTAAAAGAACTTAAATCTTCTTTATGGGATTTAACTCCATATTTAAATAGAAGCTTTACCTCGCAGGAAATAGAACTCATGAATTCAATAGAACCTACAATAAGCCTCAATTTTCGCCCCAATAAAAAGCGCGATTTGATTGATGCTTTTCAAAAATTAATTGATAACGGATATATGACTAAAGCTGAAGCCATTGTTCATATTCTAATTATAAGACGTGCAAGTAGACTTCCCACCAAATATAACACTGATTTTAAAGAATTTTGGCAAAAAGAATCAAACATTACCGGCTGGATTCGGGAAAACGAAAAAGAAATAAAAGTAGATAAAAGAGCGTTTAGAGCAATACAAATGCTATTATCAACCTTTTGCAACGATTTATATAAAGTGAAGTCAGAAGATGAAACTATAAATTTATATCAAGACGAATTTTTAAAGATTGACAAAACCCTCGATTATCCGTACCCTCCAGATACAATAAAAAAATATGTAGCCGAAATTAAAGATGGGGTTAAAATAATAAAGGAATATCATTATACCGGTGAAAAACTTGGTGGTTTGTATAAATCAATTTGCTGGGAACGTGGTCATCATAATCCTGATATTGGTCAAAGGCTTTATTTTGTAATTAGTGAAACTGAAACGGGTTATGGTGCTGAAGCTGAAATTACACCCGACCCTATGTCAGGTTATCCTGTATCTGCTAGAATAAACATTGATGGCTTCTATGTAGAAACGGGAGGGGGAAACCGTTGGCTTGATGATATTTTGCACGAATATTTCCATACATGCCAGTTTTCATATACGACAAAAAAATCAACGTTGGGGTCAACATTAAACCATTGGTATTCTATTGAGGATCAATCTCTATATCGATTTTGTATGGACGGTACGGCGGTCTTAATGACCGACATTTTTATTAATATGTACTTAAAATATAACAGCGATGATTCACCGAAATTTGAAAATAGTGGCACGGCCGAGAGAACCGTTGAATATTTTAAAAGCATGGATCCGGCTGTGTTAAGAAGCGTAAATCCTTATGCATTAACAGCGTATTTTTATTATATACTCGATCGGCAAGGGTTGGGGTTGTTTGACCCAATTACAAAAAAAAGATTACCATACGATTCTGAATGCTTCATAATCATGAGCAATTTGTGGAAAGCAATAGAAGGTGATGGTAAAAACCAGGATTTATTTAATGCTATAAGGAACTTTAATTATAACGGATTAAACTATCTTAATTTTTTTCACAAATTTAACGTTGATAACATGCTTTTTAATTTTGGCTTAAGTGAAGCAACATATGGAGGGCTGAAAGCTAAATTTGTTGGCTATACTCCTTTTCCTGAAAAAGAAATTAAAAAAATACCTTATAGTCCTAAACCCGTCTCTATAATGATAGATGCCGATTCCGTGTGTTTTTGTATTTTATATCCCCCGGATAACGAGCCTACATTCAAAAAATGTGTTTTTGTTGCGGCAAACGGGTTTAACAAAAATTCACAAGCCGTGAGCGCGATTGAAATTATCGATAAAGACAAAAAAAATCCTTCATATAATGTTAAAACCCTTCCGATTGCTAATGACGGTTCGTGTTCTTATGAATTAATCACCCAGAACGGCATTATCGAGAAACTGCCACAAAAATTTGATTGGACTAAGGTGATTTTCGTATTTACCAACGCTTCAAATAAGTCTGTTAAGACAGGCATAATGTGCGGTGCGATGGCAGCCAAACCTGATGAGGGTTCAGCCGTTTATAGCCGTCCTAAAAATCTCGAACTCTCAAATCTTTCTGGAAGCGAATATAAGCTGATGATGTCCAAGATTTATATAAATTGGAAGTTCTCGTGTATTGAAACCGAAAAGGATCTTTTACAATTGATCGCGCAAACGCAGCCGGCTCCACTGCCGATTATAGCGGCGGCCGGTATCGGAAATCAATTATTAATGAACCGAATAATTGAAAAATACAAACAGTTGAACATCGCTATGCAAGAAGGGATCGTTTCCGCCCACGATATCCGCTATCAATTTTATTTACGAAAAAACTATATTGTAAGTAAAATATGCGAAGGCGCCACGTCTGTATCGGTTTTAGCGCAGCTTAAAAGGCTCAAGGAATATCTCGACGATATCAACGCTGTCCTTAACAACGCCCAGAACGATAAAATAATTTCTGTGATCGGCGCAATGGTGAGCGATCACGCACTAACGCAGTTAACTAATACCAAAAACCCCATGAATACTCCATGGACCGATGAAGAAGACAAAGTCAACCAGTCAATAAATTCGGTTAAAGGCAAAATTCAATCGGTCTGGAAAAAAAGCTCTTATTTTTTCAATTCCAGCGATTTCGGCAACGCTTACACCGCCGTCGGCAATCCAGCGTTTGAAATCGTTTATCAAATAGGCAAACAGCCTGCTCCGGTCAATATTGTGCCGAACCTTAAGAATGAGCCTTTTGCCAAAGATACGGTTTATACCATTTCAAGCACCGTTAAAAACTTCACCGGCGTGAATTATAAAGAATACTTATTTTCCGACACGTGCGATCCTATGGACTTAAAATATTTTAGCGTGATCAAAAAACATGACTACCGCGAAGAATTCATGCCACCAGAGCCCGGAACGCCCGGATATTTCAAGGAACTCAACGAAATTGCTTATTTCAGGCTAAACGCACATAAGTGCAAATATGAAAATATCGACTTAATGCCGCCAGACATAATAGCGGCCGTGTCGAGAAAATACGAGGAATTCAAGCGCAGAACCATCGATGCTATTATAATACAGTTCCACAAAGGCAAATTCGATTTATTAAATTCGATTAAAGAGAATG
>DIVV01000227.1 GCA_002423385.1 bacterium UBP16_UBA6123 | reverse complement strand
CTATTTTTCAAGTGCGAAACTTGAGCTAATAATATATATGCGATTTTTCAGGGTGTAACCGGGCATATGGACACTTCCTTCATATAGTTTTAATTTTTAATAATATACACTAGTTTTTTTAAAAATGAAAGCTTTTTCAGAGCCGGATCAATAAAAGAGTCCTAAAAAAAGTTGACAAGAGTTTAAGATTAACTTGACTTTTAACTTCGTTTAAGTGTAAAATTTGTATCGTTAAAATATTATATAATGCCTTTAACCGTTGAATTTAATTTAATGCATATGTTGTAGTAAATGGTAAAATCAGATGTTGTCTTGCAGCGTTGAAGCGGCGGGCGATGAAATATGGCGCCGGGGGAGTAAAATTTTATGTTATCGCTTAAATCTTTTATGTATATATTGACCGCATTTTTTTTTTGACCTTTCCGTCCCCGAGCGCGGCTGAAAGCCTTGACCATTTTAAAACCGTCAACGCTTATCCTTATTACCGTATCGTTAAAAAATTCGATCATAATAAAATATTAAAACTTATAACCGATAAAATCGATTATACCAAAGAAATTGAAGTAGCCGTATTTAACGATAGACGCCAGGTTTTAAGATTTAATATCGGCCTTAAAAACGACCTGGTTTATTATAACTACGGCCTCGCATTCGAGCTTTATGAATTTGACGAAGACGGTTTTCTGACCAACCTTTATTATTATAATAAACATGGCGGCGCTTTCGGCGACTGCGAAGTCGATGATATCGCCAGGCGCGAGTTTATCATAAACGATTATAAAAAAATAGCCCGTAAATTCAGGATTATCGCGAGCGGCGATAAAAGAATGGCGCGAATACAACTGCCCGAAAGGCAGAGCCACGTGACTATGGTTTTATATAATTCAGACGGCGAAATCGTCGATGATCTGCCTTTATCGAGCGTCGATTATAAATTGTGGTGCGAGATGAAGTTTGGTTCGCTTAAAACGCCGTCTTATTAAAATTAAAAAATTATTCAATATTAAAAATATTCGGAATTGCGAATATTCAGAATTACGGAGTGAAGAATTATGTTTCGAATTAATGCTAATTTTACTTCCGGCGGCCGCGCTTTTATGGGTTTTAAAAATTTTAAACGCCTGCCGGGCTTTTATGTTCTATCGGTTTTATTTATCTTAATGACTGCTTTAATGACCGCGCCGTTCGCATTTGCCGCCGATGTCCGGGATTCGGCGATCGAGCGTGACGCTTCGAGCGTCGAGATTTCGGTTATCTATTTTATGCCGGTCGGTAGCCTTTCCAATCCTTTTACTCAGATGGCCGAAGTGGGAATTCATCTGAGCGCTTCGCTTTACCCTCAAATTAAGGCTTCACGGATATATCTGTATCACGACCGTCACATGGACGATTATGTTAAAGGCATATTAGCCGCCGGCGATCACGCCTATATAATAGGAATAGGCTCTAATTACGCCGCTATATTCGATGATCTCGCCGATATCTATACTGACAGGCACTTTGTCGTAATCGACGCGAAAGCGACGAATGGCAAAGTTAAATCGATTGAATTCGATAATTTTGAGGCGGGTTATATGGCGGGCGCCGCTGCGGCAACCGTTACAAAAAGCCGTAAAACAGGATTCATAGGCGGAACGCGTAATAAAGTAATACTTGATTTCGAGAACGGTTTTAAAAAAGCAGTTTTAAAAAATAAAGTCGAAGTTAAAGAAACCGATATAATGGTTGAATATATTGCCGGTGGAGTCGAAGGATTTTCCGATTTGGCGGCCGGAGAAAAAATCGCCGATAAAATGTATTCGGCCGGCTGCGACATAATATTTGCCGCGGCAGGCGCATCAGGGCTCGGCGCGATCGAATCCGCTAAAAAAAGAGGCCGCTATATAATCGGCGTCGACTCCGATCAGGACTCGATAGCGCCCGGACGCGTGCTCACCTCCGTTATTAAACGAATAGACAGCGCAATAATTAATCTGGCTAAAGATATCGCGTCAAATAAATACGATGATAAACCGATAATTTATAGCTTTAATAACGCCGGACTCACTTTTTCCGCTTTCAGGCATACTAAAAATAAAATCGGCGCTAAAAAGTATAATAAAATCTTTAACGCATTGTTTTCAAAATGATTTTATAAAATACGGCATAAAACAAAATCGTTAAATAAAATTGATATTTTATTGATGGTCAATAGCTTTGTGATTATATATTCATTTACCATATTGATTCTGGTATAAATCTTTGTGTTATTTAATTTGACTATTTATATATTATATGTTAATATTATTTTATTTATAGTTAATCTGGAGGTTTATATGCCGGTAGATAAACATCAGCAGAGTTTAGTCAAATTAGTCGATCTTTTCATCGATCTTGAATCGTCGCTTGAAACTTATTATGAACTTTGCGCTAAAATATTTCCTGATGAAAAATTTGCGTGGTTCGGAATCGCCACTCAGGAAGGCATTCACGCTAAGATATTTAAAAAAATCAAAGAGCACATAATACAGGACCCCGAAAGATGGACGGCTGGCAAGTATAACTTCGAGGCGCTTGAAACCATGGTTAACTCGGTCCATGAAAAACTCTCCGCTATAAAGGTTAAAGATTATATCAGCCAGGATGTCGTTAACTTCGCAAGAGACGTCGAATCGTCTTTAGTCGAAGCCGATATGGCTAACGCTTTCGTTTCAGAATCAGGCGAATATCGCATCGTGATTAAAAAAATACTGGAAGAAACCTACGAACATAAAGAATTTATGACGCGCTTTCTTGACTCGCGGTAATTAACGATTTATTGAGAAAAAATATAAATCCTCCCTCAATCTGCAAATTGCCTGACGCTTTTTTTCTTTTCTTTTTATCCTGCCTTATTATTCTTTCCTACCAGTTTTGCCTGTTCGCAGCCGCGCGTGTGCGCACGCGTGGCTGCGGGGTAATAACGGTTTTAATGCGGCTTAACTTAACGGCTCACGGTAAAAATTGAAGTAAATCGAGTCTTATTAGTCCAATCAAAATTAAATCAAGTTTAGTAATAATTTGCAGGGGTATAATAAAAGTTGTGTCTTTTTAGAGCATTACCGCGAGCCGAAACATTAAGTTCCGGTGGTGCGTAAATAGCTACGCCGCCGCGTGCATCGCACGCGGCGGCAAAACTAAAAAACGGCAGGAAAAAACTTTGGGGCAGTGAAGAAAGAATAGCAGGAACTATAAAAAAACTTCGAAGCCAGCATGAAATACCGCCCGAAATAAAAAGGC
>DIVV01000179.1 GCA_002423385.1 bacterium UBP16_UBA6123 | reverse complement strand
TTGCTAACCCTTTCTCCCTCCCTTCAAAAAATATTAAATTATGTTTTTACTTGCATGATTAAGCGCTATTGAGTAGCGCTTATTTTTTATTTAAAAGGATTGTCGAGGTTTTCCTTCGCGTAGAAGCTATCGAGGGCGCCCTGGGCGTCTTTATCGGCGTCGAATTTTGGCAGAGGCATATTGAAGCCTTTGAATATTTTATCAAGATAGTTGACGGCGCCGGGTTTGGGTATAAATTTTTGCGTGGCGGTGTCCCAGGTTTCGGCTACCAGAAACTTTTTAGAAAGCAGCGAAACCATTGAATTGACCGGGTCAGGCATGTTTTCGGCCGCTTTTTGAAGCGCTTCTTCTTTATCTTTAAATTGCGTTTGCACTTCACTGGCTATCTTATCCGCTATTTCGCGGATAAGATTTCCGCAAAGCCCGGTGATCTGGCCTTTAAGCAATCCCAGCACTTCGTTAAGTATTACTTTACCGGCGTCGTCGAGCTTAGGATCGTCGAATACGGTTTTTAATCCCGAGCCGTTAATGACGCCATCGAGAACTTCTTCTATTTTTTCATTTACGGCTTTTGTAATTACCTCGGTCGCGATAGTGAGTTTTATATCTTCTTTCATGGCTAATCTTAATTTGTCAGAAAGGCCGACCACGTATGAATTTACCATATCGCTGATTTTAGATTCGTCGGGTAGCGCGGTATAAATTTTATTTCGTACTTTATCTACAATTGCCGTGTATTCTGCGTGCGTGCCGATTATTTCGTCAGAAACTCTTTTAGTCGGGTCTTTGAAGGTTATAAATTTGCGCAGTTCGGCTTCGGTAATGGTGCCGGCGTTTTTAAGTTTCTGGCCGTATTTTCCGATGGCGGCGTCGATATCGGCTGCCGTGAGGGCTTTAGCGAGTATGGCGTTTTTAAGGGCTTCGCCCGCATTGCCGCTGTTGATCGCGTCGGTGAGAATGGCCGCGGCAGCGCATAAATTAGGATCTTTTGAAGCGTTATTGACTAAATCGATGAAATTGCCTTTGACGGAGTTTATCATCGAGTTGATATTCGAGTCGGTTATAAATTTAGAGTATAAGTTTTGCGCTTCGCCTAATACTTTGCCGGTGAGTCCGATCATAACTTTTTCGAGTATCTGGTCTTTTGCGTCTTTTACCAGATCGGGGATAAGGGTTTTAAAATTTTTAGCCCAGTTGATAATATCGAGCGCCGAACCGAAATCCATCGTCAGCGGCGGCGATAAGGTAATATTAACGAGGTTGTTTGAAAAAACCGGATTAACGTTCCAATTCGGCTGGTTTTGATATGCCACTTCGTCGTTTATGAAGATGATATTATGCGCTTTACCTACCTGCGCCTGCGCGATAAGGTTGTTGTCGAGACTGGATTCGACTTCGATGCCTACGCCGAGCGTATGTGAAGTTGATTCTTTGCCTGGAATGGGAATATCTTTGAATTGGAGCTTAGTTATATTTTTGTATGATTTTTTTGATTCAATTCCGCCGTAACGGAAGAGCGAAAATACGGTTTTACCGTCCGGCGATTTAGCGGCTTTTAAAAAGTCCATCCCGACAACCGTTTTATCGACGGTTTTTTTAGTTGAGTTGTAACGGTATTCAACTTTTTCAAGAAAAAGCTGATCGGATTTTTTTATTTCAGGATTCTGGACCGATCTTATTATCGTGATCGCCTGTCCGCCGTCGGATAAACTGACGCAGGGCGTAACGATCGGCGCGGATTCGCTGCCGGTGAGGATGTCGCCTCTTTTGGCCGATTTAATATCGGATGTCATTGCCTGCAAGGCAAGCATGGCGGCTTCGTTGGCCTGACTATGCTGGGTAATCGTGGTTACCTGGCGGTTTTGCGTCGCCATATACGAGGTATAGCCGCCTATTACAAAAGTGAAGGCGGTGAGCGTTATAAGCATTTCTAAAAAAGTGAACCCCGCCCGGTTGTTTTTTATCGAATGGAAACTGTTCATAATAATACCTCCCGGTTAATCTTTATCTTATTTTACCTTATTTTACCTTGTTTTAAAGTTTTAAATAACCATTTCGCGGCATACTAAAGATTTTTGTATTACAAATCTCTGGTCGCCCGCGGAAAAATTTCCTTCGTACCACCAGACGTGAACGGTTATCAGTATGGTGTTTTCGTCGTTATTAAGAAATGAGAGGCTTATTTTTCTTTTAAATTTTTTATATCTCGGGTCGTTATAAGTAAATCCGTCCTTAATTTCTTGTGTGGATACAAGCATATTTGGTTCAGGATTTTTCTGGCCTTTTAAAATAAGGTTTTTAAGCTCGGAGTATGTGACGGCCCTGTATTCTTCGATTTTTTCCTGCGCGAGCCGCAGACCGATTTGAACGTCTTCGGTGTGAATGGTATATTTTTTGAATGAAGTGAAAACGTTTACCGACGGCAGTATCGCCATGCCAAGAATCGCTATGGCGATTAATACTTCGACGAAAGTAACGCCGCGTGAATTTTTATTGAATATTAGATTAATTGAATTTATTTCGCCGTATTTTTTACGCATCATGCCACCTCTTTAATTGCTGCTGATCTTATTTATTTTATAAGTGCTGAATTGATTTGCTATGATAGAACGGTAACGATCGGGAACGTACCTTCCGACGTATGGGATCAATGATAAGAACGAACTGGTAGTGATTTCGGGAGTATACCATACGGTGAGGTCGCGCGCTATAAGGCCGGGATTGAATTTTTCGCATACTAAGTTTCCCATGATATGCGTCGAGCCGTTTATGGCGACGCCGTTTTTAGCGTAAACAGGGGCGAGTATGCGGCAGTCGGCCGTCGTGCGAAGAGTTCCGAAGCAGATTATAGAGAAAGGAATTATGCGGTTTCCTGTTTTTGGCTTGTGGATTATATCGCCGGTAACGGTAAGATTGCCGTTAACGACGAGCTGTCCCGCGCCGAAAAAAGTACCCGAAACCGAAGCGTCTCCTTCAATGTATATTATGCCGTCTATTTTAATTACGTCGTTGTCGTCGCGTATTGTTGAATCGTATTTGAATTCGGAACCGCTTTGATAAGCGATGGATGATTTTTTGCGGTATTGATCGGGGGTGTATAAATTTTCGATCATGCCGTTTGGCTCAGCCTTGGGTTCTTTTTCGAAGAACGAGTACGAATAGCCCTTTTCTTCAGTTTTATATTTATATGCGCCCGCGCCGAGCATACAGGGCGGGAATGGCACTGGAAAACTAAAGCCGACGCCGTCAACGCGGGTGAAAGTTTTAGCCACGTTGCCGTTTATTTTCATGTTAAGCGGAGGCGACAGGCAGAAATCGCCGAACAGTTGGGTATTATTACCGGATTTGTCGGCTATAGCCTTTACTACTTTGACTATTCCGATTACGCCGATCGGCGGAACCGATATCCAGGGGAACCAGGGAATAGCGTCGGCCGGCGGAGCGCTCAGAAAGAAGGCGCGCGGCAGGAAACACTTGCCGTATCCGTAATTGCCGAACATGGTGATGGCGGGCGTATGGCCCGGATATAGCAGCAGAAGGTCGTTTATACCGGTAGGTATTTTCTGCTTGCCCGCGCCGCCTATATGGCAGAGGCCCGGGAAGCGCACTATTTTCATGCTGAAAAGTCCTTTGAAGAAGCTGAGCACGTCGTTTATTTCGAATTTACCTTTATAATCGGGATCGAGATTTAAATTCATCAGCTTGAACTTGCCGCCGGCGGTGCGGCCCCACGATTCTTCGCCATAGGTTTGATTGTCTTTGTTGAGCCAGTAGAATGAATAGAGCGGGTTAGGCGCCGCGCAGTCAACAACCTTAACATCGCGCGTAGCTTCCACTTCGAGTTTAATAGGTATGGAAGAACCTGATGGAACGTATTCGACTTTTACCGTATAGGCTATGGTCGCTAACTTTTCGATGACAACCGCGGCCTTTATGGGCATTATATCGCCGATTTTAAGCTGACCGGCTATGCTTTCAAGAGCTTTAGAAAGCATGGCGCCCACGTTGATATCTACGGTTAAAAAATTGCCGAGCACGCCCGCGAGTATGTCGCCGATGGGTATCGGAATACCCATAATGCTTATCGAGAGACCCTTAATGAACTGGCTGAGATCTATCTTGAATTTTATATCGTTAAGGCCGAGAAAGTCGAATAACTGGTTGCCGAGTTTTTTGACCCAGTCCTGTACAAAGCTGTCGTCGGTGGCGGCGCCGGGCCACAGAACCGTTCCGCCGTCGGAGAGAACCGGTTTCATGTCTTTGAGCATCATCGTTAATTCGACTTTGGTGCGCGAATCGTCGCCGCCGAGCTCTCTTATGAATTGAGTGATGCCGAGCGCGCCGGCGTTTAGCGTTTGTTTGCTCCAGGTAGGCGACAGCCCGAGCGAGTCGGGAGAAAGCGATATGTCGGCGTTTACGCCGGAAATTCCGGTTGAAGCGGTAACGCCGCCTGTGACTACTATGCCGGGAACTCGCATTTTAAGGTACCATGACGATGAAGGGTTGCTTAGCATCGATACGACGCCCTTGATTATATCGACCGGGTTTAAATTGCCCATGTCGTTCATTTCGGTGCGCACTTTATAAGTGCCGGCTTCGAGCGCCGCGTCGGCCAATAATTTGGCGTTTTCAACGTTTACGACGTGAAAGGTCTTCGCGTCCTGGTTTTTAGAGAAGTTTACGGTGAAATAAGCAGTAAGCGCGAGCAGCGATACAACGGCTATGGCCAGCGGTATCACGAACCCTTTTTTATATGCGGCGAGGCGCATGGCGTCCGTTGAAGAAAAATCTTTCCATTTCATATTAACCACCTGCTTTATATTAATAATAATTATTGTTAAAAATCACGCGTTACTTTAGGCGGTTTGAAATCCATTTTGGGTTTTTCGGTGAGCAGCCTTTTAATAACGTCTTTTGATTCGGGCGGCTGACCTAAAGTTATTATTTTTTCGGAACCCGGGAACGCCTTGAAGTACAGTTTTGAGTTGGTGATGATTAAAGCAGCCTGAGCTTTCTTTTCCTGCTGTTTGTCGCCCGCTTTTTTATAAATATCGACCAGGTAGCCGAGCGATACCGATTTAAGGTATATGTTGGGCGATTTATCAGCCAAATTGGCGAATATTTCAATCGCTTCTTTGTAGCGGCCTCTGTTATAATAACCGAGAGCTTCCAGGTAGAGAGGATGTCTTTCGGCCTGGTCGATCTGCGCGGAGAGCGCAGGGTTTAAATTGGAATTTTCGACGAGGTGCTTGATCTGGTTGTCGTAGAAATTATCGAAAGCGCTTTGAACCATCGGCTCTAAGGGTTTGATGGTTTCTTCGTAATAAGCGCTGTTATCCCAGCTAAAAGATGAAAGTGAACGCACGGCGGCGACATGTGAAAATTTATTTTTACCGGGCGTTTTGCGCTGGCCGACGAAAATAGCGTCGAGCGCGGCTTCGTTCCGCGCTTCGCGCGAAGAATATTTATTCGTCCCATCCGGTTTTCCGGTTGTTTTTTTGCCGTAGGTGAATCCTTGATTGGCCGCGCCGCCGTCGCCGCTGTCGGCCGTTTCGCTCCGTCGGTTGTCGGCGAAGTAAATGGCATAAATGATTACGCCTATTACAATGAGCATAAGCAATACCAGCGAGTAGAACTTTATATTGCTCGAATCGTCGGGTTTATAAGCTGCCGGCATAAATAGCCTCCGTTTAATAAGTTGATAAAGTCCATCTATAAATAAATTAAACAGGTGGGGTTATAAAAGAAATTAATCCACCTATTTATATTATACCAAATTTTTTCAATCAATGCGGCTTTTTTTTATTTTATTCAAAAAAACAGAGTTGGTCGGTTTTAGGAAGCGCGGTTAGAGAGCCTATGCCGTCGAGCGCTTCGATAACGCTTTTGGAAACGCTCGTGCGTTCCTTGAAATCTTCGACGGATATAAAAGGTTCTTTTTGCGCCTCTTCGAAAATTTTACGGGCGGCGATAGTACCCAGTCCCTGCACCGAGCTGAATGGGCATATCAGGCCGTCGTTATTTTTCGGTACGAAGTTTTCATAGTGCGACTCGTAAAGGCTTACCGGATAAAATTTTATGCCGCGTGCGAGAGCTTCGAGCACTATCTCTAAAACGGTGTAAAGATCGTAATCTTTAGCCGTAGCTTCTTTGCCTTTCACCAGGACGTTATTCATGGAGTTTAGTATATACTCGCGGCCCTTCAATACGATAGACGCGTCAAAGGATGAAAGCCCTTTCGTTGAAAAATAGGTCGAATAAAACGCGAGCGGATAGTTGACTTTAAAATACGCGATGCGGAAGGCCATCATAACGTAGGCCGCGGCGTGCGCTTTCGGAAACATATACTTAATTTTATTGCATGAATCTATATACCATTGAGGAATGCCGTGCTGTCTCATAGCCTCGACCATTTCGGGTTTCAGGCCCTTTCCCTTGCGGACGTTTTCCATGATGTCAAATGATAGTTTATTAGGCATTTTATGCTCGATGAGATAATTTATTATGTCGTCGCGCACCGATATGACTTCGGAAAGTTTCGCGTCGCTCGATTTAATATAGTTTTGCGCGTTGTTGAGCCATACGTCGGTTCCGTGCGAGAGGCCCGATATGCGCACGAGCTCTCCGAACGTTGTGGGGCGTGTTTCTTCGAGCATGCCGCGCACGAAAGACGTTCCGAATTCAGGTATTCCGAGCGTGCCGAGATTGATGCCGTTTATGTCTTCTTCGGTTATGCCGAGGGCGTCGAGGCCTGAAAACAGCGAAAGCGTTTTTTTATCGTCGAACGGTATTTCATATACGTTAACGCCCGTCAGGCCCTGCAGCATTTTAATAAAGGTCGGATCGTCATGGCCGAGCAGGTCGAGTTTTAATAATTTTTTATCGATGGCGTTATAGTCGAAGTGCGTCGTGATTACGCCTCCGCTGCGGTCATTGGCAGGATAATTGATCGGAGTGAATTCGTGAATGTCGCGGCCCTTCGGAATTATCATGATTCCGCCGGGATGCTGGCCGGTGGTGCGCTTTACGCCGCTGCAGCCTATGGAAAGTCTCGACATTTCGGCGGGACGTTTTACCAGACCGCGTTCTTCGAGATAGGTTTTAACGAAGCCAAAGGCCGTTTTATCGGCGATCGTAGATATGGTTCCGGCGCGGAAAACGTTATTTTCACCAAAAATTACTTCTACATACTTATGTATCGTCGGCTGGTATTCGCCTGAAAAGTTAAGATCGATATCGGGCGTTTTGTCGCCTTCGAAGCCTAGAAATACTTCGAACGGTATTTTATGGCCGTCTTTTTTTAGCCGCGCTCCGCATTTCGGGCATAATTTATCGGGCAGATCGTAACCTGAATTAAGCGCGATATTTTCGAAAAATTCGCTATATTTACACCCGGCATCCACGCATATATAATGCGGCGGCAGAGGGTTTACCTCGGTGATATTGGTGAATGTGGCCGCCAGCGACGAACCTACCGAGCCTCGCGAGCCGACCAGATAGCCGTCTTCGAGAGATTTTTTTACGAGTTCGTGCGCTATCAGATAGAGCGTTGCGAAACCGTTTTTAATAATGCAATCGAGTTCGTAATCGAGCCGTTTCTGCACAGGCGGCGGCAGAGGCGAACCGTATATGGCCTCCGCATTGGCATATGACATTTCGCGTATTTTGTCTTCGGCTCCCGGCATGACCGGAAAGGCGTTGTCGCGCGGAATCGGCGCGAGCGATTCGATCATTTCATTTATTTTTTCAGGGTTTTCTATAACCACTTCGCGCGCGGCGTCTTCGCCTAAATATGAAAATTCGTCGAGCATTTCCTGGGTTGTTGGAAAGTAAAGCTCGCAGGAGTTTTCGACGTCTTCGTACTTCTGGCCTGCAAAGAGTATTTTACGGTAAATTGCGTCCTCGGGGTTCAAATAGTGCATGTCGGAAGTCGCGCAAATTGGTTTATTGTATTTTTGTCCGAGCTCGTAAATTTTTTTGTTCAGCGCTATTAAATCGTCACGCGAACCGATTTTATCGCTATATTTTTCGATCATGAAGTTGTTGTTTTTAACCGGCTGGATTTCGAGATAATCGTAGTAACGGACTATTTCTTCGATCTGTTCGTCGGTTTTACCTTCGAGTATGCCGCGTATCAATTCTCCGGCCTCGCAGGCTGTGCCTAACAGAAGGCCTTCCCTGAATTCGAGAATTTTACTCCGCGGCAGGCGTGGTTTTTTATAAAAATAATTGATATGCGATTGCGATACGAGTTGATATAAATTTTTAAGGCCGGTGTAATTGGCCGCAAGGATTATGATGTGATAGGGCGAAGGCGGTTTTATTTTAAGTTTATCGCCTTTAGCGAGCCCGGCGTAGCCATCGTCGATGAGATAGCCTTCCAGACCGAATATTGGCTTTATATTATTGCTTTTAGCCGCGTCATAAAAATCGGGAAAGCCCTGCACCACGCCGTGATCGGTTAAAGCGACGGCTTTATGGCCCCAGTAGGAAGCTAATTTAACGAAATCCGAAATTTCAGTCATTCCGTCGAGCGCCGACATTTTTGAATGCGCGTGCAGTTCTATTCTTTTGCGTTCGGCTTTGTCCTGGCGTTTTTTCAGACTGCCTTTGTTTATATCGTTGGTCATTAGAATCATGTCTTTTTCAAAGGTGTCGAATTTGACGTTTCCGGCTACACGAACTACCATGCCCGCTTTAATTTTCGGGTTTTTACCGGCTTCGGTGAATGTTTTGCAAACGATCGTGTCGTTAAGATCGCTTACTGAAAAGGCGGTAAGCACTTTGCCGGATTTCAATATTCGCGAATCGGAGCTGATTACTATGCCTTCGATCAGAACGTTTTTTTCTTCTTCGAGCAGTTTCGATATTTTAGACGGATTGAGGCCTTCGCGGATTTTTTTTCCGTGTATAATGTTTTCATCGCCGTTACCCGCCGGCGGCGCGGGCGGCTTTGCCGCAGGATACTGCTGCTGGCTTTGAGATTGTGAAGCCGGTGCGGGTGATGCAGCCGGAGCTTGAGCTGGAGCGGCTGCCGCCTGCTGATACACGGGCGCGCCGTTGGCCGGGGCGGTGTGATCATTTGAAAATCCTCTGGAGTGAATGCTTTCAACCGGGTCTTTATAATCGAATCCGCCTATTTTTTCGCTCGGCTTATAATTGGATTTATCTATAAAAACCCTGCACGAAAGGTCATATTTATCTAATAGATATTTTTCGATATTTTTATCGACGCACCGGTCTTTGAGCGTGTAAAACCCCGTCTCATCGCCTGTTTCAATTCTGATGGTCGCGTCGTTTAAAAGCGACTGCGAGCAGCCTGGAAGCCATACCTGGCACGACGGGCTTAATTTTATAATATGCGCGACTACGTCTTCCCAGAGTTTGTTTATTACAAGCTCGGCGGTTACAGGCTTATCGAAAGTGATGTCGAAATTAACGCTGTCGATGCCCGGAAGCATTTTTTTGAAATAATTAATTACCGGCAAAAAATCCTTGGAGCGCGTTATTTCGCCGGAACGAAGCCTGATGGATATTTCGCGGTATTCGGGGCAATATTCTATGCGCTGGAAATCGCAATTCATAATAGCCGCTTTACTTTCTTCGGAAATAGAGCAGCGCTTTATATGCTCAAGGATTTTATCCTTGCTTTTAGGCGATATTAAAATTTTAGTTTTTTTGTGATTCATCAGCCTGACCATTTAAGGTTAATTTAAGTTTTAAACCGGTTAATGTTAAAAAATAAGCAAAGGGAAAATACGGGTTAATTATATATTGAAATACCCGAATTGTCAATGACTAAAAAAGTTTAAAAAGTATCTTTTTTTCATATAAGCCGGCCGATATGATTCTTTCATGATCTTCAGGCCGGGCATTCCCGAGTCGTCAGAAGTATTTACCAGTTCGGTTTTGACGTTCCTGATTAAAAATTCCCTGAATAAAAATTGCGACAGGCCGAAAAAGTCTTTGTTGACTTTTTCAATGAGTACGGTGAAAGTATCCGTATTTGTACGTTCGCCTATTATAAAACCGACGATGCTTGAATATATTTTTATGCAATCGCCCGTGAGCTCTAATTTATTAAAACCACGAAGCAGTTTACGGGTTTGGTAAGATTCGAGAACGAAGTTTTTTTCGAAATTGAAAGCATTATTATCGAATAGTTCCGAAATATGAATCGTTCTTTGCGGTTTGTTTTCGGTGTACCATTGCGTTAAAAACTTCAATAAATCCGGTATGTTGTGAGGCGTAATCGGTTCTATGGAGCAGTTTGGATAACTTCTGATGAATTTATTAATGTTTTCGCGTTTATTTTTATAGGTTTTGCCCGATAAATCAATCAGTTTTTGATAGTCGTAAACGTAGTCGGGGAGATCTTCGAATACCTCAAAGCTGAAGCCCGGCACTTTTAAATCATCGAATAAATCAGTTTTACTTTCGTCTATGCTTAATATCTTGAACGAAGTATTACGTTTGTGAATATCAGGCGTTTTGCTTTGATCGTTATGGTATATATCCTGTAAAACCGAGGCGTAATGGTTTATCGCCGAATTAAACGAGTTTTTTGTATCGGCGCATAATGGCGGATACAAAAGATCGGTTTTCCCCCTCAGTGAACGCGCGATTAGCAGCGTATCCTCGAATCGCTTATAAAATAAAGTTTTATAAGCGGACCATGCATAGAGTACGCTGAAAGAATAATCCGAAAAATTAGAATTTTCTTTTTTAAAAAATGAGCTTATTAAATTTTTATCTTCCGCTGCGATCGGTTTGAAACCATTTTTAATAAGTCGCAGTGTGGCCTGTGAACTCATATTATTAATCTTTTCCAGGCGGGTGCGGGCCGCTAAATATTTTATTGCTTATAGTGTTTAACGAATTTATAGGCGCTGCTTAAATCGTGGTAGTAGTCGCTGATTATGCCTATTTTTTTATAACCGTAACTTTCATACAATTTGATGGCCGCGGTATTGCCGGTCTTAACTTCAAGATAAATGTTGGCGCAGTTTTTATTTTCAACGCCGCGTTCGAATTCCGTTAACAGTTTTTTTCCGATCGAAATGCCCTGTGAGTCGGTTGCAACCGCTATTGAATATAGTCTCGCCGATAAACGCTGTGCGCCGGGGCGGCCGGTTTTTTTTATAAAGCCGAGAGCGTATCCGGCGGTTTTGTTTGCGCAGCCCAGCCCGCCGCCGCAGCGAACCGCTTTTATAAATATAGCTTTTTCATTTTTTAATGCATAAATAAATTGTGAACGCTTGAATGCGTCGGGGCCGAAATTTTCATTTTCAATTTCGATAATGGCCGCGATATCGTCCTTGTTTACATCCGATATTAAAATAAGTTCTCCGGTGTCTTTCATAGATTGTTCCAGCGCCGCCTTTATGTGTGATTAATAATGACGATGTCGTTAAAATTACTTAAAAGAAAACCGCCGCACCGCGTTTATGACTTATCGCAGGCGCCGCATTTATCCGGTTTGATTTCCGGCGCTATATAAGGCCTTACCCTGAATTTGACTTTTAAATTATCGGCTATGGCGCGGCATTTTTTTATATCGACCATCGGCATGTCGATAACGCTCAGATATACTTCGCTTATCCGGCCTGCGCAATTTTTGCAAAATTCCAGCATAGCCTCGTAAGCGCCGTCGAACGCCGGGTTGCATAATTTGTCGTATGTAATTTTGTCATGCGCGTTTAAACTGATCGAAACCGAATCAATAAACCCGGATAGCCTTGGAACTATATCGAATTTATTAATTAAATTGCCGTGGCCGTTGGTGTTTAATCTGAATTTAAGGCCGCGGCCTTTATATTTTGAAGCGATTTCTTCCATGAAGTCGAGGCGATAAGTGGATTCGCCCAGGCCGCAAAAAACGATCGATTCTATTTGCGGCGAGATAAGTGCGTCTATCTGCGCGCAGGTTTCTTCGACGCCCGCTTCGGCATCCAGCGTTAAATCGTATCCAGCCACGCCGGTGGCGTAAAATTTAATGCAAAAATCGCACACGTTCGAACAGCAAGTGGTGGTGTTTATATATATCGAATTTTTAATAAGATACGCGTAAATAGGAACTTTATTTATTTTTTCTTTCATTTAAATTAACCAGTCCTTTAATAACCCGTCTTTTTATATGATCAGTTTTATGCTTTCGCGGTTTTCGCGACGCCGGCTTCGCCGACGTTTTCAGGCGCGGAGCCGGTGCCGGAACCCGCCATATAAAGCAGCGCCGCCGCCATTAAAGTGAAAAAAACCACCGCGACAAGGTCGTTTGCGCTGCCGTAAACTTTTTCAAGATTGAATTTAGTGTAAATGTCGAAATAATTAGCTATAGGCTCGTATTGCATAATAGGCCATGACGCGTTTAAATTCACCAGAGGCATTAGCTGTAAATTGACGCTCGCGGTGGTTAGATTGCCGGTGCAATATTTGAATCCCTTGAGCAGCGCTATGGCTATGCCGGTCAGCGCGCCTCCGGCTATAAGACCCGAGCTGTATAACACGCCGGGGCTCGTATCCGATTCGGATTCTTTTATTTTATAAATTTTTGAGGCTATTAAATTTATAAAGCCGCCCGCCATTATCGGAGTGGATGCCGAAAGCGGCAGATACGCGCCGACCGCGAACGGGAGCGCTTCGATGCCGCAGGCTTCCATTACAAGGCCCATGAAAAACCCTACTAAAATAAGGTCCCATGGCAGAGTTTGATCGAGAACGCCGCCGATGATTATAGACATCAGTTGCGCCTTGGGCGCGGACAGCTCCTTCGAACCTATTCCGAGCGATTCGTGCAGTTGAAGAAGAGTTATGCCTATGGCTACTGAAGAAGTTACAACGCCGATAATAAGGCCTATCTGCTGCCATTTAGGCGTCGCGCCCACAAGGTAGCCCGTCTTTAAATCCTGCGAGGTGGCCCCGCCGTTAGCCGCCGCTATACATACTATCGCCCCGACGCAAAGCGCCACGCCCGCATATTCTTTACCGGTCCAGCCGACCGCCACGAATAAAAGACAGGTCAGCATCAGCGTGGTAATGGTCATTCCCGATATCGGATTCGACGACGAGCCTATCAGCCCGACTATGCGCGATGAGACCGTCACGAAGAAGAAGCCGAAGAAAACGACTATAAACGCCGTGACGAACTTAGCTAGATGATCGCCCGGCATAAACGGCATGAAAGCGAGTATTACAACTAAAGCTATCGAGCCTAAGGCGGTTATATAAAGCGGTATGTCGTTTTCGGTGCGGATTTTTTTAGCCGCGGCTACCGCCGAAAATATCTCTTTGAAACTTGCGGCGAATGAAGACCATATAGTCGGAAGCGTTTTTATCATGGTAACAAGGCCGCCGAATACTACCGCGCCGCCGCCTATGTAGCGGATATAATAATGCCAGATATCGTCCATGCTCATCTGCGATATGGGAATGTCGGCCGGTGGGATTATCATAGTCACGTTTTCGCCAAATATTTTAATCAGCGGAGTTAAAACTAAAGCCGAAAGAATACCGCCGGCGACCATTATACCCGAAATGCGAGGGCCTATTATATAACCGACGCCGAGAAGTTCCGGTGTTACTTCGCCGGCTACTATGGCGCCTTTGAACCATTTAATCGCGTAGGATGGAGTGTCTTTCCATAAATTGAATATGCTCATTAAAAATTTATATAAAATTCCGACGCCGAGGCCGCTAAAAACTAATTTAGCGAGATTGCCGCCCTTTTCGCCAGCGATTAAAACGTCCGCGCATGCGGTGCCCTCCGGGTAAACAAGCGTTTTATGCTCTTTAACTATCAGATAACGCCTCAGCGGGATCATGAAAAAAACGCCGAGTATGCCGCCTATAATGGCGAGCGTGAAGATAGTGGTGTAATCGAGGTCGAAACGCTCGGCATGCTCCGGCAGGAAAGTCATTAAAGCCAGCGCCGGTACGGTGAAAACTACGCCGGCCGCTATGGATTCGCCTGCCGAACCGATAGTCTGAACGATATTGTTTTCTAAAATAGTCGAGCCGCCTATCTTTTTGAATATCGACATAGAAAGCACGGCTATCGGTATGGACGCGCTCACCGTCAAGCCTATTTTAAGCCCAAGGTAAACGGTCGCGACGCCGAAAATAATGCCGAAAATAATGCCGAGAATTACCGATTTAAAAGTAAATTCAGCCATTTTATCTTCGGGGGCGACGAAAGGTTTGTGCTCGTCCGTCACGCCGTCGACGCAGCCTTCGTTGATGGCCGCGCCGTCGCCATTTAAAGCGCTTCGTGGGCCTATGTCGTTATTTGCACTAATGCCGTTAGATGCGTTATTATCTAATATTTCAGACATTTTATCCTCTCCATTAAAGTTTATTTGGTAAAATAGCGATAAAATTATATCAAATTCAGTTGCTAATGTAAAGAAAAAATCTTTTATGCGTTTATTAACAAAGCACCGCTATGAAAATTAAGCGCTACAAATATTGATGAGTCCATTCCAAATAATCGATTTTTCGAATTTTGACAACTAATTTTCAATGATTTTCAGACACAATTTGGCCGTTTTTTGACTTTCTGGAGCGGACTCATTGATTGTTAAAAAATCCAGATGTTAAGTTAAAGTAAAAATGTGACCCTGTTAAAAAATTGACGTGTTAAAAAAATTTATATTGATTTTTTATTCTAATCGTGATATAATTAGGTTCCATAAATATAAAAAAAACAGGGGTGGGTAATTTTTGTCTTTTTTAGACAGAAATTATTTTTATTTTATTCTATATTTGTTAAGGAGCCTTCCGCAATGAGTAATCTTACTAAAATAGTATGCACCATAGGTCCGTCATGCCACTCGGTCGAAATGATCAAGAAATTAATACTGCGCGGCATGAACGTCGCCCGCCTCAATTTTTCGCATGACCCGCACGACCTTCAACTTGAAAAAATTAATATGGTCAGACAGGCCTCCGCGGAATTAAACCTTCCAGTGGCCGTGCTCGCCGATATACAGGGGCCGAAAATAAGAGTGGCGGCGCTCGAAAATCCTATCGAACTTCAAAAAGATTCCGAAGTTACCGTGACTACACGTGAAGATGCATGCGGCCCCGGCTTGATTCCGACTATCTATAAAAACCTTCCGCACGACGTTAGCGCCGCCTCGCGCATCCTTCTCGATGACGGACGCCTGGAACTTCGCGTTATTCAAGTTTTGTCCGATACCGACGTCCTGTGCTCCGTCGTTAAAGGCGGAACCCTTAAATCGAAAAAAGGCATTAACCTCCCCGGCGTTAATGTGTCCGCTCCCGCCGTTACCGAAAAAGACCTCAAAGATATTATATTCGCCCTCGATAATGACGCCGATTATATCGCACTCTCCTTCGTGCGCCGCGCCAGCGATATCGAAAGAGTCAAAGAAATCATACATAAATCAGGCAAAGATACGCCCGTTATAGCTAAAATCGAACGCCACGAGGCTATCGAAAATTTCGATTCGATACTTAAAGCGGCCGACGCCATTATGGTCGCGCGCGGTGATCTCGGCGTTGAACTATCGCCCGAACGCGTTCCGACAATTCAAAAAACTATTATTCAAAAATGTAACGCCGCCGGTAAACCCGTTATCGTCGCCACCCAGATGCTCGAAAGCATGGTCGATAACCCCATGCCCACCCGCGCCGAAGCCTCCGATGTCGCTAACGCTATAATCGACGGCGCCGACGCGATTATGCTTTCAGGCGAAACCGCCACCGGCAACTATCCCGAAGAGGCCGTCGCGGTTATGTCGAAAATATCCGAAGACGTCGAACGCTTCGTTATCAGAAACCGACAGGACCTTACTAAAGCCTTTAACCCGATCCATAGAGTCGCCGACGGCCTCTGCTATGCGACCACGCATACAGCCATAGATATCGGGGCGAAACTCATCGTAACCTATACCGAAAGCGGCCGCACCGCCCTTCTTATCTCAAAATACAGGCCGAGCCTGCCGATTCTGGCGATTACCGTTTCCGATAAAATAAGCCGACGCATTAATCTCTACTGGGGAGTCCTGCCCGCCGTTATCAGCCGCGTTACCAGCCTCGAAGACGTGATGATGCGCTCCGAAGAAACCGCTATAGCGCGTAATTTAGTCGTAAACGGCGACCATATAGTCATCACCGCCGGAATTCCGTTCGGTAAAGCCGGCTCGACCAATATTATGAAGATACAAAAAATTACCATGGCGCCCGAATCCCCCGCCGCCGGAACTTCTAAAATTGTCAGAACCCGCCGCCTTTCACAGTTCGAATGCGCCGAAAATAAACTTAAATTATCCTTCGACCGCTCGCTGTGCACCTCGTGCGGCGACTGCGTCGCAGTATGCGCCTTTAATATATTCGAAATGAATAACGGCGAAGTAAGCGTTAACGAAGATAACCTCCGTAAATGCCAGAAAGATGGAATTTGCGTGCTCTACTGCCCGTATAAAGCCATAAATATAAGTTAATAAGATGGCATCAGGACCGCATAAGACTGCATAAAAATGCAAGAAGACCGTATAGGATCGATCAAGGCCGTAAAGACCGAATAAGACCGCGACGGGGGAAAAGAAAGGACCAATGGCCCTCTCTTTTCCCCCGTGCC
>DIVV01000201.1 GCA_002423385.1 bacterium UBP16_UBA6123 | reverse complement strand
AACCTTTTCTCTCCCTCCCTTATTAAAAAAAATTAATTGTTGAATTACATTTTTATCCGCACGATTTAAGGAAGCGTCTGAAAATTCTATATACTAATCGCTCAACTACTTAACCGTCATTTTTTCGGTTTTAAGCGTTACTATTTTTTCAGGATTGCTGATATGGCGAACGCATACGAAGCCTTCGCTTTCGCCTTTGACGGCGCCTTCGAGGCTTACCGTCAAAGTTTTAGAGCCGCGGAAGGGAACCGTTATAAACTGCATTTTTACCGCGCCCGAAGATTTCTGGCCGTAGAGAACCTGGCCGCGGTAATCGGAAAGTATATCTTCGCTCTGGCGTATGGACAGATTTGAAGGCGCAGCGATAAGCGCGTAATATTCTCCGGCGTCGCAGCCGTCGTCTAAAACGGCTGTCAGAGTGCCTTCGTCGCCTATCTGATAAGAGTTTTTATCGGAGGTCAGCTTAAAAAACGAGGGTTTTTCGAGATGATCGTAAATATTGATCTCGTGTTCGCGGTCATAGCGCAGTGCGGCGAACGCCGGCATTTTTACAGTAATATCCGAGCCGGCGCCGTCGATTATATACGGCTCGTCCGATACTATTATTTTCTCGCTTTTACCGTTAATTATAATTTCGACTGCGGCTTCTTTAGTAATCTTATCCAATTTAGCCATTTCGATTAAAAGTTCGATATATTTAACGAAGGTCTGCGGCGCCGAATATACCCCTCCGAGCATGGCCGGCCCCTGAATAAGGCCGGGTTCGTTAGTATTTATAAGGCCTTTTGACACTTCATTAAATAATTTAAAGAAATTTTTATCTTCTTTTTTTAACAGCGCCTTCATGTTAATAAGCGTATAGTAAAGCATTCCGGTGCGTTCGAAGGCCTTTAAAAATCTGTAAGTGTCATAAGCCTTTGTAAAAGCAGCGGCGCGGTCGGGGCGCCCGATTTTATCGATATCGAGGACTGGAATGAATTTTTGCGTAAAAAAATCTATTACGGCTCCATCAATCGGCGTTTTATAAATTACTTTGCCGTCGATTTCGACGGGGATGATCTCGTCTTTAGCGGCAGGGTCGAAAAACGCGATTTCCTGCATCGATACTTTGCGCCTGGCGAGTTCCGGTATCATCTTCTCCAGCATTTCGGCCATAATTATGCACTGCGGTTCCAGTTCGGTCTTTAAAGATTCCGAGCCGGATATAGCGGTAACAGCGGCGCTTAAATTTTTAGCCGCCCACGCGCTGAAGTTAAGATTAACCGGCGAGCCGGGATACGGATAAACTAAACCCGTGTTTTTATCGTAAAAACTTTCGTTAAAGTCCTTGACCGATTTTTTTAAATCGAGGATTAATTTATCGTAAAGCCCTTCGCTATTTATCAATTTATCGGCGGCTGCCCTTAAAATCATCGCCCTTATCGCAATGGAAGCGCTTATAGCCTCGGCGTGGCCGAACCATGAATACATGACGGTGTTCATATTGGCGATAATATTATTCATCAGCCGCGCGGGATTTGAATAAATAGCCACAGCGCCCGCTTTTTCAATCTTAACGGCTGCGCCGTCAGAAATCATAATATCGGAAAATGTTACCGGCATGGATGAAATATTATTAACCGTAAAATCGCGGCGGTCGAGTGTTTTATCGTTTTTATCAGTAAGTGAAAGAAAAAGTTTTCCGTAATTGCGGCCTATAAGGTTAAACCCGGCTTCCGAGACTTTTTCTTTAATTTCAATGCTTTCTTCTTTTTCAACGCAGGCGCCGGAAATTTTAAGGGTGATATTTTCGCCCGAACTATTTACCACCGAGGCTTTCAACGATAATTTCGCGCCGGGCACGAGCAGAGTGTTAACCGAAGCTTCCACGTAGCTTTTCTTTTCGCAGTCTATTTCCTGAATTTTTTCGCGGTAATCGAATTTATTTACGGCTATAAAACGCACCTTGCAGCGGCCCGTCTGGGGTGGAAGCTCAGCTTCGATGCGCGCGCGGCCGTTTTCGTCAGTCGTGACGGCGGCGCAGTAAACTACTTTTTTCTCGCCTTCGCGAATGGTTTCTGCTGGCGGCGGAGCTTCGTGTTCTGAAGCCCCCGCCCCTGAGGCTGCCTGCATAACCGGAGCATTTGGGCGCCGCGACATTTTTTTTATTGCGCCGGCGCTACCTATACTCATGCTCATTTCCATTTTAGGCGAAAGGGCGCTCGCCTGAGCCGGCGCGGATACCGAAGGCGGCGGGGCAAAGTTAGTCATTATCGAATCGGAGAGAACCTCTCTTTCTTCGAGCTGATCATAACCGCTCCAGTCGCGCCAACTGGCTATCTGATTGGAGGCGTCGCGGAAAGAATCGCCTATGGATGAATCCAGCGGTTCTTTCGCACTTTTCGAAGCGACGCGGTTATCGAATATTTCAAGTATGCCGTGCATTTTAACGCCGCGGCCGGTTATCTTATCGGAAGCGTTCACTTCGATAGTTTGCCTGGAACCCGGCGTCGCAGTCGCGGGCGCGCTTATATCTATTTCAACGCGCGGCGGCGTAAAGACCATCGCCCAGGCTTCGTAATATTTTTCATTTTTGGCGCTGGCAGCGGTATCGCCGGCTTTTTCCCCGCTTTTATCGATGCGATCTTCCTGCGGCGGGCCGTCTATAAAACCGGCGACGGCAATCATTGTGTAAGGCGCCGCGCAGTTCAGCTTTATTGAATCGCCCTTTTTAAGCGCCGGGCCGGTTTTAATATCTTTAACGGCGAAATCGCCGCTTTCGTTAATATAAATTTGATAAACTTTTACTTTATTTATTTTGCTTTTAACTTCGATGTCGATATCGCCGGAATTAGAAGCTACCGGGCGGTTAAGAAATAAAGCGTCATCGTCGGATGCGGTTTTCTTTTCGATATATATATCGCGGCCCGAAACCTGCTCGCAGCCTTCATAAGGCGCAAGCGTGGCGTAGAAAACATTTGTCATGCCTCCGCTTATAAGACTCGTCTGGCGCTCGAGATGGCCTGATTTAGCGAAAAGGTTTTTAACCGAGCCTTTATCGGTAATAACTTCGAGCTCGAAAGGCCCCGAATGGCCGCCTACTTCTAAAAATCCCTGCAGCAAGCCGTCTTTAATAACGACTTCCTTCGACGGGCCCGCTTCGCAGCCATTGCAGCCCGGCAGATGGCACAACGATTTTACGACCGCCTTTCCGTTATAGGGCTGATTTAAAACGCGCACCTGGTTTTTAAAGTTAAGGCCGTTGCCCCAGCGGTTGCCTATGCCGCCGGCGTTTCCAAGGAACCAGCCGCCGTTGATTTCACGGAGCGCTTCGGCGTTCGTAAGCTGTTGGAATTCATAGGCGAATGAAACTGCGCCGAGGTGGCCTTCTACAACCGAAAAAGTGCTGTATTCATATATTTTCTTATCGTCGGTCTCGGCCGAAACACTGTATTCACCGGCTTCGAGCTTTTTCTGTTTTCCGCTCATTATCTTATGAACGAGAATTCCGGCTTCGTTGAGTTTAAATTTTCCGGCATCGACGGGCGATGCGCCTTTTTTTTGAACTTTCAGGCTCACTTCGCGCCCGGCGCAAAAAGGAAATACCGCTTTTAAATTAACGTCTTCGTCAGGCCAGTAAACCGGCTGGTCCATCGTTAATGAAACGAATTTAATCTTAAAGTAATTTTTAGCGCCGTCAAGAAGGGAAATTACTTCTTTCTTCTGATTGTCGTATTCGAATAAAGCCGTTTGTTTCAAATTCGCCGCATTTTTCGCTGAGCCGGGCTGTTCCGCCATTAAAATACCTCCGTTAAAAATCAAAGTCAAAGTTATAAATATTATAAATAATAACTTGATAAACGAATATTTTTTCAAATTATTAAACTTCATTTTATTCTCCTTTGTGCCCTGCTGGAATTTTAAATAAAATTATGTCCTTATCCGAATCGGCGTTATCATCGTGATAATCTATGCTATATGAATAAAGTACGAAATCATCGCCGATTTTTTTATAAACGAGCGGACCTTTATTTTTATTAAAATAATCGGCAATAAGTTTTATGCCGCACAATTTTTCAAGCGCCTCCAACGACTCCGGCACGGCAGCGCCATTTTTAACGCCGGCCAGCGTTTTTGCAAAAACGGCTGCGCCGTACGAATAATAATTAGAGCGCAAAAACTGTTCGTAGGCCCTCGAAAAATTAGGCATAGCGATAGCGAGTAATATATCGCCTACGGATTTAATGGGGCTCAGCAGCTTCCACAGAGACGGCTGGCCTCTTTCGGCTATTTCTTTCGACATTTTTTCAAGATGCGTCCTTAAAATATAAGGCTCGTCTTTATATTTAGTTAAATACACCGAAACGCTGTCGTAATATGCGTTAAAGATATCGATGCTGTATTTTTTGCCTTCCGCGAGACGGTCGGCCGGTATCTTATTTACTATTTCACTATAATCGGTTTTAATGTTGGATTTAACGAAAACTTCATATTCGAGAACGTTTAAAAATGAACGCCTTTCGCAATACATTATTTGAGACATATCCATTTCATCGTCTCTTAATTTTAAAAGACGTGACGAATAATTCTGGTAAAATTCGGCGTCGAAATTGCCTGCGATTAAAATCCGGCACATATTTTGCTGGATCGATATATTCTTAACGGCAATGCCTATCATGGCGGAGATAAGCGTACTTACTTCGCCGTCGCCATTCTGAATCATCTGTCCGAAGCGCCAGGTTAAAGTGGTCAGTTTAAGCGCCTCTTCATAACGCTTTTCAGATTCGAGCCAGCGCGATACCGCGGCTAAAACCCTTGTTATCGAACGGGTATATCTGAAATCGATAACGGGGCTCGAACTTCCGGCTGCCGCATATTGCGCTTCGGAAGGAAGAGTATTTCCGATATCGAGAATTTTATCGTAATTTTTAATCAACTCATCGATTTCAGTTTTATATTTATCGTATATTTTTTTACCGTAATCAGTTAACTGCCTTAACTCATCCACGCTCAGATCAGCTTTCGATATAAAATTAGCCACCTTATCGATGCCGCTCAAATCCTCCGAAGTTAAATGCTGCATGGATTTCATGAAGTTTTTGTAGGGAAGCCTGTTTTTAGCGTAAGCAGGCGCATCACCCGCATTCGCAAAAACCGGAAAATATAAATTTAACGCAAGAACAACCGCCATTAATAAAATAATAAACGATGGCGAAAAATAACGCATGGAAACAAAACCATAATTAAAAAAACGGCCACGATCGACAGACGATTTAAACTTCATAATTTCTCCTTTTTCTCCCTTTTTAAAAATAAAAAACATCGATTAAATTCGGTTTAAAATTATCTGGTTTTAAATTAAAATCAGTCTATCAAATTAATTTTAATTAATCAATACATAAAAAATAAAATGTGAATACTGCAATATATTAACTCTTCTTCAAACTCTCATGCGTTTATAAAACTGCCGTAAATCTTTATAAATCAGCTATAAGAACACTATAAGACCGCGACGGGGGAAAA
>DIVV01000171.1 GCA_002423385.1 bacterium UBP16_UBA6123 | reverse complement strand
AACGGCGCGGGAAAATCCACGCTGATGAATATTTTATACGGTTTGTTAGAGCCCGACGGCGGCGAAATTTATATAGACGACAAACCCGTCAAATTCAAAGGTCCGAAAGACGCCATAGAAGCCGGTATAGGCATGGTTCATCAGCATTTCATGCTCGCCGGCCCCTTAACTGTGACCGAAAATATAATTCTCGGCAGCGAGCCTGAAGGCGGGTTCCTGCTCGATTATAAAAAAGCGCGCGCCTTCGTGGCCGAGCTTTCATCACGCTACGGACTTAAAGTCGATCCCGACGCGAGAATCGATTCTATCTCAGTCGGCCTCGCCCAACGCGTCGAAATATTAAAAACCCTTTACCGCGGCGCGCGCATAATAGTCCTCGACGAGCCTACCGCGGTTTTAACTCCACAGGAAGTCGGCGATTTATTAAAGATAATGGACAAACTCCGCAAAGACGGCGTGACCATAGTTTTTATCAGCCATAAACTTCGCGAAGTAAAACGCATAACCGACGAAATAACGGTTATCCGAGCGGGAAAAACCATCGGAACGCGCGCTACTAAAGACGTTGACGAAAACGAGATAGCTAAAATGATGGTCGGCCGCGAAGTATCATTTAAGGTGAATAAAATACCCGTCGATGCTAAAGAAATCAAGATATCGGTAAAAGATCTCGAAGCTTATAACGACAAAGGCCTTAAATGTCTTAAAAAAATTTCCTTCGATATCCGACGCGGCGAAATATTCGCTATAGCCGGCGTCGAAGGCAACGGCCAGTCCGAGCTTTTAGACGTTCTCGGCGGAATGAGAAAACCGGCAACCGGCTCAATAAAACTTTACCGCGCCAATATGGAAGAAACTGATATAACCGGCAAAACGCCCTACTACATATACGAAAATAAAGTCGCCCACATACCGGAAGACCGTCATAAACGCGGCCTGCAGCTCAAATTCAGCGTTAAAAACAATTTAGTGACAAGCCTTATTCATAAAAAACCATTCTCGAACGCTTTCGGCGTAATCGACTCCGGCGCGCTGGAGCGCAACGCGGCCGATAAAATAGAAAAATTCGACATCAGATGCGCCTCCGCTGAAATTAACGCGCAGAACCTTTCCGGCGGCAATCAGCAAAAAATAGTTATAGCGCGCGAATTATCGAAAGAACCCGAATTTATAATAATAGCGCAGCCGACTCGCGGCGTGGATATAGGCGCCATCGAGTTCATTCATAAAAAAATAATCGAGCTACGCGATTCGGGAGTCGCTATCCTGCTAATATCGGCGGAGTTGTCGGAAATTATCAATTTATCCGATCGTATAGGAGTTATTTATAACGGCGAACTTCTCGAAGTAATGGAATCCTCCGAAGCCAGCGAAGAAAAATTAGGATTATTAATGGTAGGTATTAATAAAAAAAATTCAGACAACGCGAAAGTCAGTGATAAAATTGAAAAAAGCGCATAACTTTAACTATACGGCAATTATTAAAACGATTGCTAACAATTTGGTCGGCTCAACTTATTCGATAATAACCGCTTTGACATCGCTCAAGGCTAAAGCTGCGTTGCTTCTTTTAATCGCGCCGCTGATATTCATTTTATCCGCGCCGGTTTTATCGCCGGAAAACGGCCAGGAGGCATCGTATTCGGCCGCATTCGCCGGCGGCGTCAATAAAATCGTGATTACAGTCAAGTCTAAAATTAACTCCGAAGGAAGCATGCAGCGCGAAGTAATTATTCCCGCGGATGAACAAATAGTTCAATTCGCAAAAAGCGAGTTCTTCGGCGAGACCGTGCCGCAGGGATATTCCGAAAATTACATCGGCGCGGAAACTCTTGAAAACGGCATGGTAAAACTCAGCGCGAATTTCGAAGACGCCGAGGATTGCGCGGGCGTGTTAATGGTTGAAAAAGACCTTTACTTCACCACGCGCCATCAAATCAAGCAGAGCATACCGCAATACAGCGAGCGCGCAATAATGGACGACGTAACCGCGCGTTTCGAATTCGAACTGCCGGCTTCGATCATTAAAATACAGCGCGATAAAAAAAACCTGACGAGGCAATTCGGCGTTTTAACGACCAACGAATTCGTTTTAAACGCCCGCTCTAATATGGATTTATTTTACCAGTTCAATAATTACGGGCCGGTGAGCACGGTATTTATTCTGCTGTTTGCGATCTTCGCGGCGGCAAAAATCACCCGGCGCTTCGATTATATACTCCTGCCGCTGCTTGCCATCACGATAGCTTTTCTTTTCGCCGCTATCGTGATACTGGCTATCGGCGAATCGCCCTTTTCAGCTTTAGGCGCTATAACCAAAGGCGCTTTCGGCTCTCAAACCGCGTATTTAAACTTACTGCTTGCGGCCACGCCCCTTATTTTTACCGGCCTGGCCGTGGCCTTCGCCTTTAATTGCGGTCTGTTCAATATAGGCGGCGAAAGCCAGCTTATGGTCGGCGCATTCGCCGCGGCTGCCTGCGGTTATTACTTTAATTTAAACGCGTTTATACACGTGCCGCTCGTATTATTGGCGGCAGCTCTCGCCGGCGGTCTTTTCGGCTCGATAGCCGGCTGGCTCAAAACGCGCTTTGAAATTCACGAAGTTATCAGTACCATAATGCTTAATTATTCGGCTTACGCGCTGCTCGGCTATCTCGTGCTGCTGCCATGCTTCAAAGAAAGCGGACCGAATCCGCAGACTAAAGAAATACTTCCGAGCGCGGTTCTTGCGCCGTTCTTCCACCGCCACGACCTTAATTACGGACTCATAATAGCCCTTGCGACCGCGTTTTTTATATGGTTTTTGCTATACAAAACCACCGTCGGATTTAACATAAGAGCTGTCGGATTAAACGCCGCCGCCGCTGAATACAGCGGAGTCGGCGTTTCGAAAATGATCGTTTTTACGATGTTCGTATCGGGCGCGCTCGCCGGGCTTGGCGGCGCCGAACGCGTAATGGGCGTTTTCTCCAAATATAACAGCACGGCTTTCGTCGGCTACGGCTTCGACGGCATTGCCGTGGCGCTTCTTGTAAATAACAACCCGATCGGCGTGATATTCAGCGCTCTGCTATTCGGGTTTTTAAAGACAGGCGGCGCGTTTATGAACCGCGAAATAGGCATTCCGGTCGAACTCGTAATAATAATCCAGGCCATAATAATATTTTTCATGGCCGCCGATAAAATAGTTAAAAATATTTTAAAATTAAAAGAATAATCCGGCATTACCTATCTTGCGGATACAAATTTAGTTTATTTTTATTTTAAATAGAGGAAGATTTAAATGGAAGATTATGCTTTAAGAATAATTATATCGTCGCTTTCGATGGCCGCTCCATTGTTCATAACCGGCGTGGGAGCCATTTTCAGCGAACGCTGCGGCATCATTAACATAGCCCTGGAAGCGATGATGTTAATCGGCGCCTTCGCGGGCGTTATCGGTACTTATTACACTTCGTCACCCTGGATCGGCGTATTATGCGGCGTTGCCGCCGCGGGCGCCTTCTCGGTTATACACGCGCTGATATGCATTAAATACAAAGCCAACCAGGTAGTCTCCGGTGTGGCGCTTAATATGCTCGCATCGGGGCTTACGGTTTTTTTAGTCGAAATAATATTCGGCATACGCGGCACATCCGATAATGTGGCTACCATTCCGAATATCAACGCGATGCTCGGCTTCGGACCCGCCACGCTCGATTCATTTTTATATAAAGCGCTCGATTTTTCGCCGCTGATATTAATAGGCATCGCTATCGTTTTTATAGCCGACACCGTTTTATTTAAAACAGTGTTCGGCTTAAGACTGCGCGCTGTCGGCGAGCACGCTAAAGCCGCCGACACTCTCGGAATCAACGTATCTAAAATGAGATACTTCGGAGTTATAATATCGGGCCTTCTCGCGGGGCTCGCAGGCGCCTTCCTTTCGCTTTCGCTTTCGGGCAATTTCAGAAAAGACATGACGGCCGGCCGCGGTTATATAGCTCTGGCCGCCATGATAATAGGCAAATGGAAACCCGTGAACGTTTTCGCGGCATCGCTTTTTTTCGGATTCGCCCAGGCGGCCGAAACTTTCGTTACTTCTTTAGTTATTTTCGGATATATCGTGCCGCCGCAGCTTATTCAAATGCTGCCCTACGTTTTAACGCTTGTAATTCTCGCCGGTTTTATCGGCCGCGCAGTGCCTCCGCACGACCTCGGAATCCCATATTCTAAAGAAGAAAAAATATAAATTAATTGATAAATTAGTCAAATATATATTGACAATTAAACAATTAATTGATAATATATTTTTAAGCGAAAGATATCAACAAAGTTCATACTACGGAGAGCTTAAAATATGAGTCAACCCTTAATCGATGAGCCTCAGCCGATAATTGAGTTAAGTTCCGATTACAATTTATTTTCCGAACTGACTTTCGAAGGCATTTTAATCCACGACGAAGGCATTATTATCAAAGCCAACGACAATATGGCCCAAATGCTCGGCTTGAATTCGGCTGCCGATTTAATCGGTAAAAACGCCCTTTCTTTTTTAACTCTCGAATCGGTGAAAATAGTCGAATCAAAACTGAAAGCCGGAAATTTTGAACCGTACGAATTGAAGGCCTATAAAACCGACGGCTCCGTCATCGACATCAAACTCAACGTAAAAAAAGTCAGTTATAAAGGCAAGCTAATGCGCGCCGTGGCCATCCGCGATATCAGCGATCATAAAAAATATATCGAAAGCCTTTCAATCGCAAAACAGGCGGCCGAACAAGCCAACGCCGTCAAAAGCGAATTTATAGCCAATATAAGCCATGATATAAGAACGCCCATGAACGCCATTATCGGCATGAGCGAAATATTGCTTATTTCACCCGGTCTCGACAGGCAAGCCATTTCGAATATCGAAGTGATAAAACAATCGGCCAATTCACTTTTAATGCTGATTAACGATATATTAGACATTTCTAAAATGGAAAGCGGCCTGCTCGAGCTCGAAAACACTGAATTCGACCTTAATAATTTAATCGAGCAGGTACTATCGATGTTCAACCCGCAGGCCGTTAAAAAAGGCATTAAATTATATTTAAACCGCGATGCCAATATACCCGAAATAGTTAAAGGCGATGCCGACCGATTAAAACAGATACTGATAAACCTTATTGGAAACGCCTTTAAATTCACCGAAAAAGGCGAAATAACACTTTCGGTCAGTTGTATTGCATTTTTCAGCGATACGCTCGAAATTTCATTTTGCGTTTCAGACACGGGAATAGGAATAGAAGCGGATAAAATAGAATGTATCTTCGACCGCTTCGCCCAGGCGGACGGCTCGGTTACCAGAAAATTCGGAGGCAGCGGTTTAGGCCTCACTATATGTAAAACGCTCGCCGGCAAAATGGGGGGCAGTGTATGGGCCGAGAGCGTTTTCGGCTATGGCAGCTCTTTTTACTTCACCTGCCGTTTCGAAACCGTCAATAATAAAATTATTAACGATACCGCAAACTTCGCTTCAACCGGCCGCCGCGCTTTAACCCCGGACGATGGCGGCGCTGGTGAACACGACGCGGTTAAGCCGCTCAAAATACTTCTCGTCGAAGACAATTTATTCAACCAGCAGGTGGCATCAAAACTTCTTCAGCTTAGAGGGCACAGCGTTTCAATAGCCGATAACGGCCTTATCGCGTTAAATTTTTTAGAGCGTGATCGTTTCGATATAATTTTAATGGATATACAGATGCCCATTTTAGACGGCATTCAGACGGCGCGAATGATAAGAAACGGCGACGGCTCAAAAATACAAAAAGATATCGTTATAATAGCCATGACGGCCAGCGCTATGGCAGGCGACCGCGAGCAATGCATAGCCAGCGGCATGAACGGCTACATAACCAAACCACTCGACTCCTCACGATTATTTAAAATTATCGAAAGATTCGGCAGTATGCCCGTTCAGGACGACGATACGCCCGTATTAAAAACGGCGGATGAAGAAGGCTGCATCAATATGGCGGCGGCCTTAAAAAGACTCGGCTATATAGAAGAACTATATGAAGAAGTATGCTCTCTTTTTATTAAAAACGCTGATAGTTATTTATTAAAAATGAAGGCGGCGGCGGCGGAAGATAATTTTAAAGAATTATCTCGAAATTCGCATTCACTTAAATCGCTTTCGGGAAGCGCGGGCGCGGAAATATTAATGGATTACTGCCTTCAAATCGAAAAAACGGCAATATATGCCGATCAACTAATAAAAAACACCGTATCTGAAGAAAATATAAACCGCGGCATCCACATTGACGATAAAAAATCTGAAATAAAGGACTTGCTTAAAAAAATCGAAGTTGAATTAAAGGCAGCTACCGATTACATTAAAAATATTACCGAAGAAAAAAATGGCTCTTTCTTATATCGTGCAAATAAAAAAAAATAATAATTTTTCTTTCGCCATAGTTAATTCGTTTTGTAATATTTAGAGCTTAAAATAAGCCAGCTTCCGCTCATAACTAAAAACAACCCATAATAAAAAAGACTGTCGAGCTTTTCGCCGATGAAAAGCACTGCAAATAAGGTCGCTAAAGCTGGTTTTAGCAGAAAAATAACGGAGGCTGAAACCGGCGAGTATCTTTTTATGGTATTTATAAAAGTAATGTATCCCGCGCCGCTGACGGCTATTCCAAGGAATAAAAGAATTACGATATTTTCAAACGAGGTAAAGAAAACCGGCGGAAGAAAAAGCCCTCTGCCCGAAAAAATAAGATAGGCGGCCATTACCACGAGGCCGGAAAAAAAAGAAACTATATTTATTATCACGGGCTTATGCGCGGCGGCGGCTTTTTTATTTACTACGATATAAACGGCGAAGATCATCGATGAAAGCACCGCAAAAACCGCTCCAGCGCTTATATGAAAGCCGTGGCGGGCCATAACCAGCGCGACGCCCCCTATACCGGCTATAACGCCGGCGAAACAGCGCATATTAAATTTTTCTTCACCCGATAATATGGAAAATAAAAAAACGAAAAAAGGGTTCGAGCAGAATATTACGGCGGCGGTGGCCGCGTGACTGTATTTAACCGCGAGCTGCAGCAGCGACATCGCCAGAGTAATATTGATAACTCCGAGCATGGCTAATAATTTAAAATCCGTATAAGTTATTTTTTTTATATCGCCCAATATTTTTTTATAATAGGCGTAAACTATAATAGTTATAAGCCCTAAAGCAAAGCGGTAAAAGGTGAGCGTAACCGCATCGACGTAATTCATTAAATTTTTTGAACTTACCTCTAACAAACTAAACAGAATTAGTGTTATACTGAAATTAAGCATCTTGAATCATCGGCTCTTTCTACCTTATAATGTCGCGAAAGGAATTATAACAGAATAAGACCAAAATATCAATGCTGAATCGGAAGCATAATTTTATTGACATTATAATTAATTTTTGATAAAATGCGATTTATCTTTTTTGTACGTTACTAATATCAACGGAGTGATATATCCACACGGAGGTTACTAAAAAAATCAAGGGGGAGTGGATAATGTCACATAATCATTTAGATCCTGCAATTAAAAAGGGTACATTCGAAGAAACCGCCGCCGGTATTACCGCATTGAAGGCGGACGGTCACAAAACCACAAAACATACGCTAGAAACGAATCATCCGCTTTACAAGACTAAAATTTTAGTAGTAAACTCGATTCGCAACGAAATCGATTATCCTGGCGAAATTAAATCACAGATCGCCCGCATCACTCAAATTTTGCCCGTTAATATTCCTCGCTCGCTTGTAGCGATTCTTTTTACGCTCATCATAGTTCCCGTAATTTTTTCACCCGGTATTTTCATGCCTGATTTTCTCGCGGCCGCAGGCGGCGGAGTAACCGTCAGCCAGTTCAAATTTCCTGAAACCGTATTTAAAAATTTGAACTTCGATAACCACGATATACTCAAATCTCAAATCGATCATCTGATAACAAGCTATAATAACAGACTCAAACATTACAATCCCGAATCGGAAATATCGAAACTGATCGCTTCGAGAATAATAACCGCGGAATATATCTGGATGAACGCTACCGACGATCTATTTCATGATTATATGATGGCTCAGATATCAAACATTAAAATTAAACCCTATTTCGGCTATACGCGCGACAGCCGCACGCCTAACCGCACGGCTTCACTCGGCAGATGGGCCGTCGAAGCCGAACGCATCGATTACGATAAAAAATTAGTTAAGTTCATGCAGAAATATCCTGAAATTTACGAAAATGCCAACTTCGACCGTCTCGAAAAAATAAGCGACTTAATAACCGAAGCGGTAATGACGCATACCTACATAGTTAACGAAACAAAAACGGCTCTTGTAGAATATAAAAAACCGGTTAAAAAAGTTAAAAAAAACCGTCGCAAATCGAGTCCCAAAAAAAGAGCGGTTAAAAAGGTTAATGAAAGAGCGAAATCATCGGCTAAATCAAATGCCGCTAAAAAAGAAAACTCTCCAGTGCCTGCAAATATCGAAACCGCGGTACCCGAAGCTGAAATAACGCCGGCACCGGCTCCTGAACCCGCTCCCGCTCCCGAAGCAGCGCCTGCGCCAAAAGAAGATCCCCAAAATAATACGAAGGCAAAACCTAAACAGGATAAAAAAGCCGGCCGCATAACAACTCCTGCGCCCGCACCCACACCGGTGCCCGAACCGACGCCAGAACCGACGCCGTCCGAAGCACCTGCCGATCCGGGCAATATGGTCCCGCCTCCCGCACCCGAACCGATGCCGGAAACTCCTCAGGAAAATCCGGGTAATTAATAAACCAATGCTGACAATGCTGAAAAATAATAAAATAACCGGCATATAAAAACAAAAACAGCATTACACAAAAGTTCAAAATGAACCGATTTGTTCAAAAAAAGTGAACAATTCGGTTCATTTCATCGTTAAGACCAATATACCTTTAGAGCGTTATTCCTTGCGGGTGTCAAGTTTTAATATTACGGCATAATTGTTGCTTTTGAAATATTGTTTTTAATAATGGCCATTATTTTAAAACGGGAGGATGATTAATTTGAACATTTTAATAATAGATGACGATCCCGGGTGTCTTGACAGTCTAAGCAGCTCTTTGCAGTTATATTCCCACAATTGCGAAGCGCACACCAACGCGGTAAAAGCCATTGAAATTTACCGCGATAACCATTCAAAATACGATCTTGTCATAACCGATATGAAAATGCCCATTATGAGCGGAATCGAAGTTCTTCAAAAAGCCCTTGAAATCAATAAAGACGTTAAGGTAATAATTATTACCGCATACGGCGACGTCGAAACCGCGATATCGGCAGTAAACAATCACGCTTACGCCTTTTTCGGAAAACCCATCAATTTTCAGGAACTGCTCGAAACCATCGAGCGCGTCGAAAATGAAAATACCGATAAAAAACTTACCATGGAAGAACAAAAAAAAGTCAGTGAAGAGTACGCCCGGCTGAAAAAAGCCTACGAAGAACTCCAATCGCTGTTAAATAAAGAACGCGGCCGCGGCGGGGAGGGCAAAGCAAAATGAGCAGCATAATTAACGATGAAAAACAAGAATTCGTTTCTGAATTCGTCAACTCCAGCAGAGAACTTTTAGACGACGTAGAGCCGCAGATAATAGCGCTCGAAAAAAGTTCTGACGCATACGGCGAGCTCGATCCGGAAATATTAAATACGATATTCAGGCTGTTTCACACTCTGAAAGGCACTGCTGCTTTTGTCGATCTGCAGACGATTACGAGCGTCACCCACGAGGCCGAAACACTGCTCGATATATTCAGAAAAGAAAAAGTCAGTCTCCAGACCGAACATATAGACCTGCTATGCCGCACGAGCGATTTCATAAGAAATATTCTCGATACGGTTGAAAGCCAGCTCGACGACAAAGGATTTGAAAATATCGCCAGCGAAATAGTAGTCGATTTAAAAAATACCATAGCCGCCGTTTCTTTAGAAACCGGAGGCGGACAGAAATTATCGCCCGGAAATTTTAACGGAGGCGCCGCCCCGGCAACGGTTAAAGCCGCCGTCGATAAAAGCGCCGGGTCGCCGGTCGAAAAACCCTCGACCGAAAAACCCTCGGCCGAAAATTTCGAAGAAGAAAATAATTTCGAAGAAGAGCTAAAATTAATAATAACGCCCGAAATGAAAGCGCGCTTCACGCAGGAAACCGGCGAATTATGCGAAGAAGCCGAACTTATGCTTTTAGCTTTCGAAAGAGTGCCCGACAATCTGGAACTCGCCGCCAACGCATTCCGCGCGCTTCACAGCATCAAAGGCAACGCCGGCTTTTTCGGATTCATCGAACTGGAAAAGATAAGCCACTCCACGGAAAATATTCTCGACTCGCTGAGAAATGGCGCAAAACAACCGGATAAAAATATAATGTCGGTCATATTAACTTCCATAGATTATATAAGAAACGGCGCAAAAAAAATAAACGTAAACGCCTCCATCGATGCGGGTGAAACCGCAACATTGGCTGCCGCGTTAGAATCGCTCAACAATGAAAATATTAATTCAACCAAAAAAGATAATAATTCGTTAAGTGATAAAGTCTCCGCAATAATCGGGCCGGAAGGCGCGGAATCCGATGATATTAAAAACGGCCTCGAAAGCGAAAATTCAGACGGTCAGATCAGGCCGAACGACGCGGGTGCAAAGGATATTCAAAAATCATCGGCGGCCTCGATGGCTTCCACATCGCAATTTATTCGCATCGATACCGAAAAACTCGACTCACTCCTCGATCTCGTCGGCGAAATGGTAATAGCGGAATCCATGGTAGCTAACTGCCCCGACCTGAAAGGGCTTCAACTCGAAAAATTCGAAAAGGCGATTCATCATCTAAATAAAATAACCCGTGATATCCAGGAAACGGCTCTTGCGATGCGCATGATACCGCTTTCTTCGACATTCCATAAAATGGAACGCCTTGTGCGCGATCTATCGAATAAGTTCAATAAAAAAATCAAACTCGAAATCGCCGGCGAAGAAACCGAAGTGGATAAAACCATAATAGAGCAAATTTCAGACCCGTTGGTACACGTTATCCGTAATTCAATCGATCACGGCCTCGAATCCAACGAAGAACGCGTCAAAGCCGGAAAGCCTTCCGCCGGAACTATCCGCATAGAAGCTAAACATTCGGCGGGCGAAGTGTGGATAATAATCGAAGACGACGGCCGCGGACTGAATCGCGAAAAAATAATTAAAAAAGCCGTCGAAAACTCTCTTATCAAAGGCGACGGCTCCGAATTAAAAGACGAAGAAGTATGGAAGCTCATATTCGAACCTGGTTTTTCGACGGCTGAAAAAGTCTCTAATATTTCAGGACGCGGCGTAGGTATGGACGTAGTCAGGCGCAATATAGAAAAAATACGCGGGCGCGTCGATATCAAAACTCAAAAAGACGCCGGCACCATGATAATTTTAAGAATACCGCTTACCCTGGCTATAATCGACGGCATGGAAATAAAGGTCGGAAGCGCCCGATATATAATACCGATAGGCTCCATACGCCAGTCTTTTAAGACTATGCACGATAAAATATCGCATACGCCCGACGGCACCGAAATAGTAAACGTGCGCGGCGAACTTTTACCGGTAATCAGGCTGCACGATATGTATAACATAAAATCCTTATATACTAAACTCGAAGAAGGGCTTTTAATTATAGTCGAAAACAACGAAAAAAAATGCTGCCTCTTCGTCGATGAATTAATAGGCCAGCAGCAAATCGTAATAAAAGGATTGTCGAATTACCTCGGTCATGTACGCGGAGTTTCGGGATGCGCGATAATGGGCGACGGCGAAGTCAGCCTGATACTCGATATCGGCGATCTTATAAGCAGCGTGGAATTATCCGCAACGGCTTAAATTTATTACCGGATGAAATATAAAGCTCGAATGTAAATAGATATAAATAAAAATATGATATGAGACGAAAATTATAAGATTCAATCATAAGTAAAAGTGAAAGTGAAAGTGAAAGTGAAAGNNAAGTGAAAGTAAAAGTAAAAGTAAATTTATACATAAAACAAATAAATTTTTTAAAAAGAGGTGGAATATATGTTGAGTAATCTCACTCTGGGAGCAAAGTTAAGAACTGGTTTTATTGTTCTTACCATTTTGTGTATTTTCGTTGGGTATGTGGGCTTTATCGGACTTGAAGATTTAATGAAAGGTTTCGATAAAATAGTGGAAGTTAATATTCCTTCGTTGATCCAGATAGCCGATATGAAAGAAGGCGCGATGGGCGTTATAGTAGGAGAACGCGGCCTCGCTAACCGGCGAATGATGGCCGATGATATTAGAAAGGCCCAGTATGCCTATATTGAAAAAAACGCCAATCTCGCTATGGGCGCCTTCGATAAATATAAAGTCATACCCCGCTCAGTCGATGAAGAAAAGTTTTATCAGAGCCTGACTAACGAGTGGGAAGTCTGGAAGGCCGCATTCAACAATGTAGTATCGCTTTCCCGTGAAAAAGATACAATGCTCGCTAAAGGAGCTAAAGCCGACGATGCGGCAATAACAGAAATCGATCAGAAAATATTCGACGCCACTTTGGAATCCAGAGGTAAATTTTTAGCGGTGGACGATACGCTTAATAAAATAAAAGGTGAAATATTAAAAATCACCAGTGTCGATACAAAAAACGCCGAAGAAGAAGCTTCTAAAGATAAAAAAACTCTTTTATACACCATAATTTTTTGCGTGCTTCTCTCAATAATAATCAGCGAATCACTCTCGCGCGGCATAAAAAATATTTTGAACTCGCTTATGAGCGAAACTAAAACTTTAATAACTGCCATTGTCGAGGGAAAACTCACCGCCAGATCGGATGCCGACAGTATCAATTTCGAATTCAGGCCTATCGCGGAGGGCATAAACGACCTGCTGGAGGCGCTGATCAAACCGCTCAACGTCGCGGCCGACTACGTGGATAAAATAGCTAAAGGCAATATACCCGAAAAAATCACCGAAAACTACAACGGCGATTTCAATAAACTTAAAAATAATCTTAACCAGTGCATCGACGCGGTAAACGCGCTTATTAAAGACGCCAGAATGCTCGCGGCCGCCGCCGTTAACGGCGAATTCTCCGTCAGGGCCGATTCTTCGAAACATCAGGGCGATTACGCCAAGATCATCAACGGCATGAACGAAACCACCGAGGCGTTCGTCGGCGTATTAAACCGCACTATAGAGCATCTTGAAAATATAAGCAAAGGCTTTATCGACGAAAATATAAGCCGCGAATATAAGGGCGAATTCAACCGCCTCAAAGTAAGTTTCAATAAATGCTTCGAGGCCGTCCGCCGCCTTGTTTCCGATTCGAACACACTCGTAGAGGCCGCGCTCGACGACAAATTAGCGACGCGCGCCGATATAAGCAAACACGAAGGCGATTTCCAGAAGATCGTCGACGGAGTAAATAAAACCCTCGATGCGGTTATCAAACCCGTAGAAGAAGCCTCAGACTGCCTCGAACAAATGGCTAAAGGCAATCTCGACGTTGCCGTGAAAGGCGATTATAAAGGCGATCACGCTAAAATAAAAGACGCTCTCAATAGAACGATAGATTTGATGAATGAGATATTATCGCAGGTAAGCGTCGCCGTAGATCAAGTTGACACGGGTTCGCGCCAGGTATCCGACGCCAGCCAGTCGCTGTCGCAATCATCGACCGAATCGGCCAGCTCGATCGAAGAAATCAGCGCTACAATGCAAGAAATTAACTCGCAAACCAGACAGAACGCCGAAAACGCCACTCAGGCGAATAAATTATCGGGCGACGCGCGCAATTCCGCCGAAGAAGGCAACAACAAGATGCGCGACATGAAAAAAGCCATGGCCGAAATTAACGAAGCGTCCGCCAGCGTGGCTAAAATTATTAAAGCTATCGACGAAATAGCGTTCCAGACGAATCTTTTAGCGCTCAACGCGGCCGTAGAAGCCGCACGCGCCGGAAAACACGGCAAGGGCTTTACCGTAGTCGCCGAAGAAGTGCGAAACCTCGCACAGAGAAGCGCTAAAGCCGCCAAAGAAACCGCCGAAATGATAGAAGGCTCGATCAAAAAAGCCGAAAACGGAGCCAAAATTGCCGAAGACACCGCAAAATCGCTTGAAATAATAGTGTCAGGCTCGGCGAAAGTAACCGATCTTATAGGCGAAATAGCCGCCGCTGCCCGCGAGCAGGAAAAAGCCGTCACTCAGGTTAATCAGGGGCTTACGCAAATCGACCAGGTAACCCAGCAAAATACCGCTACCGCCGAAGAAGCCGCTGCCGCTTCCGAAGAATTATCCAGCCAGGCGGCCGATCTTAAAGGAATGCTCGCTAAATTTTCGCTGAAAAAATCGGCTTCCACGGTCAACGCATACGTGTCGAAACAATTGCCCGCGGCCGCCAACCGCACTATTATAAAACAGGCGGCGCATAAACCTGAAAAAGCGAAACAGATTAAAGCGCCTGCGACGCCGTCCGCGCCGATCCGCAGAAATGAAAAAATAGACCCTAACGATATAATTTCGTTAGATGACAGCGAATTCGGCAAATTTTAACATAACGGAGGTAAAGTATGTCTATAAATGAAAAAATAAGAAATAACAATACCATGCTCGACGATGATATGGACGAAGAAATGGAGGATACCCAGGAAGACAAGTATTTAACCTTCGTTCTTAACCGCGAAGAATACGGCATCGAAATCAAACACGTAATCGAAATAATCGGCATTCAAAATATTACCAGCGTCCCCGACATGCCGCATTATATAAAAGGCGTCATAAATCTTCGTGGAAAAGTCATTCCGGTAATGGACGTGCGCATTCGTTTCAATATAAACGAGCAGGCCTATAACGAAAGAACCTGTATAATAGTTATAACGGTAAGCGAACAGTTAGTCGGGCTTATTGTAGATGAAGTATCCGAAGTTTTAGATATACCCAAAACGAACGTGGAACCTTCGCCTAAAGTCAACCGCGGCGAGGGAAGCAAATTCGTTCAGGGCATGGGAAAGGTCGGCGACGCGGTTAAAATACTATTAAACGCCGATAAACTCCTATTCGAAGAAGATTTAGAAAAGATAGCCGCACTATAAATGCTATAATAAAATAATTTAAGAGGTGAAGCATGTTTAATACGATTAAATCAAAAATAATTATAACGGGAATTATCGCGGTCGCAATACCCGTAATATTCATTTTGACACTGGTGAACAGAGAAAAATCCAACATTTCGAACACGGTTGTCAAAGAAGCGGCAAAACAGCTTAATGAACATATGCAGAGCGTGGCTCAGGACACCTATTCTCTCTGCGAAAGCCAGCAGGAGCTTCTTGAAAAAGTTATGCAGGCTAATATGAACGTCTTAATGGATAAAATAAATGAAAAAGGCGGCATTTTTCTTTTTGCCGAAGGCGAAGGCATAGAATGGAACGCGGTTAACCAATCCAATCATAAAGAAAGCAAGATAACGCTTCCAAAACTCGCTTATGGCGCTAAAGGCTGGCTCGATAGCGGGACCGCCGGCGCCGCTGGCGGCGGATGGTTCGTTCCTAATTATGAAAGCGGCTCACCAACGCCGATCATAGACGAAACCGCGGGACTTATAGGCGGCACATGCACTATATTTCAACGCATCAACGAAACCGGCGATATGTTAAGAGTGGCCACTAACGTCATTGGCAAAGACGGTAAACGCGCTATCGGCACATTTATACCCGCCGTGGAAGACTCCGGCTCGAAAAACCCTATAATCGAAAGTATGCTCGCCGGAAAACCGTATACAGGCAGGGCTTTTGTAGTAGATTCATGGTATGTGGCAAATTATACTCCGCTTAAAGACGAAGCCGGAAAATTAATAGGCATGAGCTATGTGGGCATAAAACAGGAATCAGTTGAAAGCCTTAGAAAAGCCATCATGAATATCAAAATAGGCAAAACCGGCTACGTGTTCGTTATAGGCGGCAGCGGCTCGCATCTCGGACATTATATCATTTCATACAAAGGCGCTTCCGACGGCAAAAATATTTACGACACAAAAGATCCTTCCGGCCGCCTGATTATTAAAGAAATGATAGAGCTGTCAAAAGGCGCTAAAGGCAAAACCATCGAATACCAATACCAGTGGCAGAATAAAGACGAAAAAAATCCAAGGTTGAAAATGGCGTCCGTAATATATTTCGAAAAATGGGACTGGGTAATAGGCGCGAGCGCCTATCTCGACGAATTCACCGAAACAACCAGTATAATCAACGCCGATATAGATAAATTGTTCACAAACTCCATATTCGCGGCTGTTTTATCGTTAATATTAGCGCTTCTTCTCACCATTACAATCGGAAACGGAGTCGGAAAAAATATTGCCGCCATTTTATCTACCATTAAAAACCTCACCGATAGTATAGCATTGGGTAAATTGAATACACGCGGCGATAGAAAAGCTGTCACGGAAGAATTCGCCCCCGTTATCGACGGAGTTAATTTAGTAATGGATACCTACAATAAACCCATAGAATTGACTGTAAACAGCATAAGCTCTATCGCACAGGGCGTACTGCCGGAAAAAATAACCGAGCAATATCACGGCGATTTTAATAAAATAAAAGACAGCCTTAACGATTTAATCGATATCCTCGGCGATTTTTCGGGACAGATGAAAAATATATACAAAGACCACAGCGCGGGCGAAATCGACGTTAAATTAAATCTCGATAAATTCAAGGGCATTTACGCCGATATCGGTGAAAGCGTATCTAAAACCATAAATTATCATATAGCCGCGATTCTCAAAGCGCTCGCTATCATCGAAGATTACGGCGTCAAAGGCGATTTCACCAAAAACCTCGAACGCATGCCCGGCAAACAGGTAATAATGAACCAGATGCTCGACGCGCTTAAAAATAACCTGCAAAGCATTATCGCCGAAACTAAAATGCTCGCGAAGGCGGGCATTGAAGGCCGCCTCAAAACCAGAGGAAACGCGGATAAATTCGTCGGCGATTACAGCGAAATAATAAAAGGAATCAACGCCACCCTCGATTCGGTTATTAAACCCGTCGAAGAAGCCACTAAAATACTCGAAGCGATGGCTCAGGGCGATCTTAGCATCGATATGAAAGGCAATTACGCAGGCGATCACGCCATACTTAAAAATTCTTTGAATTCCACTATCGATTCGATGAACGATATTATTTCACAGGTACTTATCGCCGCCGACCAGGTAGAATCCGGCTCGACGCAGGTTTCCGAAGCCAGCCAGTCGCTGTCGCAGGCGGCCACCGAACAGGCCAGCTCGCTCGAAGAAATAAGCGCGACCATGCAGCAGATTAATTCACAGGCGAAACAGAATGAACAGGGCGCGAGCGAAGCTAGCAGAATCGCCCTTGAAACGCGCAGATCGGCCGAAGAAGGCAATCTTAAAATGGCTAATATGCAAAAAGCCATGAGCGAAATCAACGAAGCGTCGGCTAACGTGGCTAAAATCATTAAAGCTATCGATGAAATAGCGTTCCAGACGAATCTTCTGGCTCTCAACGCGGCCGTTGAAGCCGCCCGCGCCGGAAAACACGGCAAAGGCTTCACCGTAGTCGCCGAAGAAGTGCGGAATCTCGCCCAGAGAAGCGCGAAAGCGGCTAAAGAAACCGCCGAAATGATAGAAGGCTCCATTAAAAAAGCTGAAGCCGGCTCGAAAATAGCCGAAAATACATCCGAATCGCTGGCCGAAATAAACGGAAGCGTAACTAAGGTAACCGATTTAATAGGCGAAATAGCGGCGGCGTCCAAGGAACAGACCACCGGCACTGTGCAGGTAAATCAGGGGCTTTCACAAATCGACCATGTAACGCAGCAAAACACCGCTACGGCCGAAGAAGCGGCTGCGGCATCCGAAGAGCTTTCAAGCCAGGCGCGCGAGCTTAAATCGATGCTGACGCGTTTTAAATTAAAAAATAGCTCCGCCTCGGGCGCAAAAACATTTAACGCTTATTTAAAAAACGATTCCGAAACGGGCGGCAAAAACAAACCAAAAATGTTGAAATAGGGTTTAAACGGAATAACCGACTTCAGTCAAGCAATAATCTTAAATATTGCTTGACTAAAGCGGTAATAATGGTGGTATAATATGAGCATGAATACGGTCGGAATAACTGAAGACGAATATAAAACCATAAGCGGATTCGTTTACGATAAATTCGGAATAAAACTCGGCGATCAGAAAAAAACTCTGATCATCGAAAGGCTTCAAAAAATTCTGAGGATCGGCGGGTTTGCCAACTTCAAACAATATTTCGATTATATTATAAGCGAACCTACGGGCGAAGCGATTTTAACTTTTATAGATAAAGTCTCGACCCATCACACCTTTTTTTTCAGGGAAAACGACCATTTTGAATATATGAGCAATCACGCTCTGCCGTATCTGGTTAATAAATACAAACGCTCAGGGGAGGCCGTCGATATCCGAATATGGTGCGCAGGCTGCTCCTCGGGCGAAGAACCATACAGCGTGGCAATGTGCGTCAACGAATTCATTGAAACTAACAGATTAAAGCCGACCGATATATCCATACTGGCTACGGATATTTCGGTAGCTTCACTTGAAAAAGCTTCCAGCGCAATATATCAGGCGCCGTCGCTCGCGCACGTGCCGCCGCTGTACCGTCAGAAATACTTCAGCGCGCCGGCATCCGATGGCAATTTTTGCGTGAAACCGTTTTTGAGAGACAGGATACTATTCAGGCGGCTCAACTTAATGCGGGAAGATTATCCTTTCAGCGGCCGTTTCGATATAATATTCTGCCGCAACGTAATGATATACTTCGATGCGCCTACGCGCAGTTCGCTTATTGGAAGATATCATCGCTATACCAAAGAAGAAGGGTATCTATTTATAGGCCATTCCGAATCCATAAGCCGAAGCACGCTTATTTACAAATATATAAAGCCGGCCGTTTATCAAAAAGCTTAACGCAGTTTTAAAAAAAGGAAAGTGTATGCATCCGAGACGAATTAAAGTATTAATAGTTGATGATTCCGCGCTGGTGCGCGAAATACTTTCAAAAGGACTCGCTCTCGATAAAGATTTAGAGATCGTCGGGACCGCTTCCGATCCTTTTGTAGCACGCGATAAAATAATAGAACTCAGACCCGACGTTTTAACTTTAGACGTTGAAATGCCAAAAATGGACGGCGTCGAATTTTTAAGAAGACTTATGCCGCAACACCCGCTTCCAGTAGTAATAGTGAGCGCCCTTACTAAAAAAGGCGCGCAGATAACTCTCGAAGCCTTCGAAGCTGGCGCGGTAGAAGTGGTAACAAAACCTTCGAGCGACGTGGCGCGCGGACTTTCATCCATGCTAAACGACCTGCGCGCAAAAATTAAAATAGCCGCGGCCACCAACGTGTCGGCATGGAAATTAAATAAAAAACAGGCCGACACGATCGTTAAAATAAACCGCGAGGCGCTCGCCGAGTCAACCGATAAAGTAATAGCCATAGGCGCTTCCACGGGCGGCACGGAAGCGATTCGCAAAATATTAAAAACATTTCCGGCATCGATGCCGGGCGTGGTTATCGTTCAGCACATGCCGGCCGGCTTCACCGCTCATTTCGCCGAAAGCCTCAATAAGGACTGCGCTATGGAAGTTAAAGAAGCCTCTCACGGCGACCGCATAATGCCGGGAAGGGTATTAGTCGCGCCGGGAGGCGATATGCAATTTCGCATACTGCGCTCGGGCGGCATATATATAGCCGATTTAAAGCCGGGCGAAAAAGTATGCGGCCACTGCCCTTCGGTCGAAGTAATGTTCGAATCGGCGGCAAAATACGTCGGAGCTAATGCCATAGGCGTTATACTGACCGGAATGGGAAGCGACGGCGCCAGCGGAATGCTCGCCATGCGTCAGGCGGGAGCGCGCACTCTCGCGCAAAATGAAGAAAGCTCGGTCGTTTTCGGAATGCCTAAAGTCGCCTACGAACGCGGAGGCGCAGAAAAATTAGTGCCGCTTTCCGATATAACCACGCGCGTAATAGCCATACTCGAAGGCAGGGAATAAAACATGAGCAACACTATAATCGTCGGCATCGGCGGCATTGGCCTTTCCAATAAAGAAGGCGATATTATAAAAACGCTCGCGCTCGGCTCATGCGTGGGAGTTATGCTGTATTCGCCGAAATTAAAGCTCGCCGGACTTATACACATAGCGCTGCCCGAATCACGAATCAACCCCGAGCTGGCTAAAGAAAGGCCCTGCTATTTCGCCGACACCGGAATTCCATTTCTTTTTAATTCTCTGACTAAGTTCGGCTGCCTTCTCTACAGCGATCTGGTTGTCAAAATAGCCGGCGGCGCCAATATAATGGATCCACAGCAGCGTTTCGACATAGGCACGCGCAACGTGCTGGCTGTTAAAAAGAACCTGTGGCGCTATAAACTCGGGCCGCTCGCTGAAGATACGGCCGACACTATAAGCAGGACCGTAAAATTCGAAGTCGACACCGGGCGCATAACTTTATCATCACCGTCAATCGGGGAGTGGGAAATATGAATATAGAAACTATTATGATAGTCGACGATTCCGGCATGGCGCGCCTTATAATGAAACAATGCCTCGAAATCGCTGGATTCCGCGACAAAAAATTCGTCGAGGCGATAAACGGAAAAGACGCGCTCGATAAATTAAATAAAGAAAAAATCGATCTGGTGCTTACCGACCTTAATATGCCGGTAATGGAAGGAAACGCCCTGCTGGATAATATAAAAATTTCACCCGAACTAAAAAACATACCCGTTATTATAATAACGAGCAACAGCAACTGCGCGCGGGAAGCCGAGCTCAAAGAAAAAGGCGCCTTCGCCGTAATTAATAAACCCATCTCGCCCGCGCTCATCCATAAAACTTGCAGCGCTTTACAAGGAGGACCGAAGTGAACGGCAACGATTATAAAAACCTTCTGTCACAGGCTATAATTACGACTATTGAAGACCTGGCCTTTATTCAATTAATTGAATCCGAAGCGGTACGGGGCGCTGGAGACGCCGCGGGTGCAGGGGCCGGCGAAGATTATTTACAGGACATGCTTTCGGTATATCTTCCGGTCAAATCCAGATACGGCGTTATAATTATGAGCGCCTCCAAAGCTATTTTAAAGGAAACCGCGCGCAATATATTCGCTTTAGACCCCGATGCCCCCGTCAGCGAAGATATGGTCAACGACACTATCGCGGAATTATTGAATACCGTTTCCGGCCAATTTATGAGGGCGATAACGCCTAAAGACGAATTTTACGAATTAGGCCTGCCCGTCATAGGATCTTTTGAAATGAACGAAATCGGAAAAGAAGCCGTAGACTGCGCTTTCGAAACAGAAAACGGCGACAAACTTTTTATTTCTTACGCATTTTTATAAAAATGGACGGCCGCTATGATACCCCGAGAACCGCGGCACCGATAGCGCCCATGAATTGAGCATTTTTAGGAATTACTATTTTTTTAAAGCCTGATTCCGACTTTAAAAATTCAAGAAAAGCCGTGTTATGTGTTATGCCTGAAGTGACCACCAGAGCGCCCGACAGCGAGCGATGCTCGTTGAGCAGCGGTTCTATGCGAGCGTAAACGGTATAATTAACGCCGGCCATTATTTTTTTTATATCTACGCCGGCTATAAGTTTAGCTATAAGCTCCGTTTCGCCGAAAGTGGCGCAGGTTATCGAAAGCGGCTCCGGCTCGCGATAATGCTTCGATATTTCCCCGAGATCGGCCTTTAAAATACGCGCCATATTTTCAATATAACGCCCCGAACCGGCCGCGCACTTATCGTTCATCGAAAAACCTTTTATCGAGCCGTTTTTAATTTCAATAACCTTTATATCCTGACCGCCTACGTCTAATAAAGTAAAATTTTTAAGACCCGTCGAATAAATAGCTCCAGCCGCGTGACATTCAATTTCCGAAAAAGGCGCGGCGTCGAATACCGAGGCCCTGTACCTTCCATATCCGGTCGAAAAATATTCGATTTTACTAATATTGTCCGCGCCGCTCAATTTCAGTATATCCGCTTGAAACTTATCGAATGATTTCTTTTTGTTTTCGCCGCTTAAATATTTAATAATAAAATCCATGGTTTCAAATATCTCGAATTTTTGTTCATATCGTCCATAGTAGGCTATTTTAACCGAACGCGAGCCGAGATCTATTCCGACCGCGTGATTTTTTCGATTCAATAAATTAATTTTTTTCGATTTTAATTTATATTTTTTCCTCTCGACGCTCGATATAAAACTTTCGATTTTAAGCCTGTCGTTTTCATTGAGCGGCGCGGGATAATCGCCTTCGATGGTGAGCAGCGGAAAATCACCGAGCTCATTTTTTAACATGCGGTCTTCGATTTGATGAAAACAGAAACTTTGCACGTAATGTATCAGACAGTCGAGTTCGCGCTCGCTGATGGCCTTTTTTATATCTTTAAGCCGGTTTTGAAAAGAATACGGATAGGTGTAATTATGATAAGCGCCGTAAAGATCCCGCCCTATGCCGTCTATCATTGAAAACTGGCGCTGGGTTTCATTAAAAATTACTTCGGAGCCGAGCGAAGATATATAATTATAATAATCGCTGAATATAGGCGGAATGCCGGCATGGCCGATTCGCAGCGAAACGCTTTTTGAAGGCCGCTTTTCCGCTTCATCTAAAAATTCGCGCGCGTTTTTATAAAATAAAACCGGATCGCAGTTGAAATCGGAGGCTGAAACCAAATTTAAATGGTTTTCAAATCCGCTCACTTTAAGCTCTCTGTATGTCAACTCGTCTATTTTTTTTAATACCGCCCGACAGCGGTCGAATTCTTCCTTTATTTTTTCACAGGAGCATATATCGGTTTTATAATATTCTATGAACCTGTCTATTTCGTTTTTAAGCCGTTTTAAATCGTGATTCAGAGGATATTCGAATGAAAAAACGTTTATATCGCGATATGATAATATGTCGGTAATGGGTATGGTATGGGCGCAGTCGCCCTCAGTGACTATCACCGCGTTTTTAAGTTTTAAAAAAACGGCCGCCGCGAGCACTCCGCGTGTCCAACTGCAAACCGCTCTGGGAGCGAATTCCGTCGATTTTTTAAGCAGTTCCAACGGCGAAGGCGAGCTTATAAAAATATTATTTAAATCCAGCGCGACGAAGCCGCCCGAATAAATCACTTCAATCGGAACTGTAGAGCTTATTCCTACGAGCTTTTTATATTTATTGGTTAAATGAGGATAATCTGAAAGGAAATTTATCATTTAAAAACCGCGGTTGAATAAGACAACAAAAACTATCCGCCATAAATTACTTTATGTAGATAGCGCATACTTTATTATTTAATTTTTCAATACTGCGTCATTAAAAAATTAAAGTTAACGACTACTTTCCGGTCTGGATAATAAATTTAATGGCCGTTTTTTCTTCGTTATTGATTTCTATTTTAGAAAAAGCTATTATGGTTATTAAATTTATTCCTTTCGGCGCGACGAAACCGCGGGCTATGGCTATAGCCTTTACCGCCTGGTTTACCGCCGCCGCTCCTACCGCGTGAAGCTCGACTTCTTTTTCTTTTTCGACTACTGCTGCGAGAGCGCCAGCAACCGCTTTAGGATTTGACTGTGCTGCGACTTTAAGATGTTCCACCTTGATGCCTCCTTATTTAACGATTTGACCGATATATTAAAATTTTATAATATATTGCTTTAAAACATCAGGCCTGGTTAATGCGTAAGTTGGTTCGTTATTTTCTGCCGATATAAGTATGTAATATATTCTTTCGTTATTATATAACATTTTATTTTTAAATTCAAGAAATAAATCATTATTTTTTTTTATATTGATTTTTTTATATCCGATAAGGTAATTTAAGGTTTTTTCAAGGCCGGCCGATATTAAAATTTTGCGGCCGCGCTCGAATTTTTCGCGAATATAATCATAAACCGCGCCGTGAATATAGCTTTCGGCAATTTCTCTAAGGTTCGCATAAGCCGGGCCGGCCAGAACTTCCTTTCGAAAATTATCGTTTTCTAATATTCCAGCCCTGATGACCTTTATTCCGTTCAATTCAAAAAGCGCCATGGCGTAAGCCGTTTCTTCTATCAATTCCGTATCGGGGCGCGGCGTGAATTTTTTTTCTTTATACATATCGCCGAGCTTAGATCCCTCGATAACGCACAGTGGATGAATACGCGCGTAATCGGGACCGATCGCAACCAGAGTTTCCGCGTCCTTTTTAAAAATATCGCGCGACTGACCGATAAGCCCGCACATTAAATGCAGGCTCAGTTTGAATCCGTAACTTTTAATCAGCACGGCGGCATCGAAGGCCGTCTTAGAGCCATACCCGCGGCCCGCCGCGTCTAAAACCGCGCCGTCAAAAGACTCGACGCCTATTTCGATGGTTTTAACTTCATTAGCTTTTAAAAATGAAAGAATATCGCTGTCTATATAATCCGGACGGGTGGCGGCGCGAAAACCCGTAAATTTTTTATGACCGGCATTTTCAGTTTCAGAAACAGCCGCACGGGCCGCATCAAAATACTCCGACTGCCGTTCAAAATCAAGCGCGGTAAAAGTCCCGCCGTAAAAAGCTATCTCGAAAGTATATTCAATATTATTAATATTTAATTTATCGATGTCGGATATATATTTTTTCAGATAAGTTTCAAGCGAATCCGCGCGGCAGGGCTCGCCTCCCGACGCCGCCTGATTGCAAAACACGCAGCGTCCGCCCGAGGGGCAGCCCGAATTATTTAAAAATACCGGAATTATAATATGCTTGAAAGAAGACATAAATTACTTCGATTCGTTTTCTACTTCCATAATATGCTTATAAGCGTTAGCCGCTGAAATTTGCTCGGCTTCTTTTCTGACTTTAGCCATACCCGTTCCAAGCTGAATTTCATTTATTTCGACGGCCATTATAAAAGTTTTATCATGCTCGGGCCCTAAAGTTTTAATAAGCCTGTAATTAGGTTTTACCCCGTAATTTTTAAGCGAATACTCCTGCAGTATTGATTTGTGATTGACGCCTTCGTCTTTTTGAGTGAATTTAATAATTTCGGGATGCAGATTATGAATTACGAATTCATAAGCGAATTCGATTTTTTTTGAATCCAGGTAAATAGCCGAAACTATGGCTTCAAAAACGTCAGCGAGAATCGAAGGCTTGTTTTTACCCCCGTTTTGCTCTTCACCGCGGCCGAGCTGAATATATTCGTTGATATTTATTTTAGCCGCGGCCTTTGCCAGAGCCGGTTCGGATACGACAAAACTTTTTATCTTCGAAATTTCGCCTTCTCTTAATTCGGGATTGGAATTAAATAAAAAATCGACTATGATAAACCCTAAGAGTGAATCCCCGAGAACTTCGAGCCTCTCGTAATCATAGTCGATTTTATGTTCGTGCGCATACGAAGCATGCGTAAGCGCCTCGTTTAAAAGAGATAAATCGTTGAATTTATAATTTAAATTGCGTTCAAAAGTATGAAGCGTAGTTCTTTTCGTAAAATCATCCATTAAATACTATTCATTATATTTTTTCAGGCAGATCGTTGCGTTATGCCCGCCGAAACCGAACGAATTTGAAATAGCATAATTAATCACGCGGTCTTTCGGAGTGTTAGGAGTATAATCGAGGTCTAATTCGGGATCGGGATTGATATAATTGATCGTCGGCGGCACTTTATTTTCTTTAATAGCCATTGCGGTCGCTATGGCTTCGATACCGGCGGCAGCGCCTAAAAGGTGACCGGTCATCGATTTAGTCGAAGATATAGATAATTTTTTAGCGTGTTCGCCAAATACTGCCTTGATTGCAGCGGTTTCATATTTATCGTTCAAATCGGTCGAAGTGCCGTGCGCGTTTATATAATCTAGCGCTTCGGGAGCTATGCCGGCTTCTTTGAGCGAAATTTGCATTGATTTAATAGCGCCGGCGCCGTTTTCGGCGGGAGCTGTAATATGAAACGCGTCGCATGTAGCGCCATAGCCAACTATTTCAGCGTATATTTTAGCGCCGCGAGCCTTAGCGTGCTCTAATTCTTCTATCATAATAACGCCGGCGCCTTCGCCTATAACGAAACCATCGCGGTCTTTATTAAAAGGCCTTGAAGCCGTTTTGACGTCGTCGTTTCTCTGTGAAAACGCGCGCAGTGAAGAAAAACCAGCATAAGTCAGCGGAGTTATAGCCGCTTCCGCGCCGCCGGTAAGCATAATATTTTGAGCGCCGCGTTTGATTGTTTCGAAAGCCTCGCCTATAGCGTGATTTGCCGAAGCGCAGGCCGTGACGATAGTATAGTTTACTCCACGCGCGCCTACTTGAATGGCGATCTGGCCGGCGGCCATATTGCCGATCATCATCGGAACTAAAAGCGGCGAAACCCTGTTGGGCCCTTTAGCTTTTAAAACGTCGTACTGTGCCTCTAATGTTTGTATGCCGCCAATGCCAGAACCGAGAATAACGCCAAGCATATCCCGATCGACGGAATCAAGATTTATTCCCGAATCCTTAAGCGCCATTTTGGCCGCGGCTACTCCAAATTGAGTAAAGCGATCCATTCTTTTAGCGTCTTTTTTATCGATAAATTCTTCGCAGTTAAAATCTTTAACTTCGGCCGCCATCTTAGACGAATAATTCGTAATATCGAACGACGTAACAAAATCAACGCCGTTAGCGCCCGTTAACAGGCCGTCCCAGAATTTCTGGAGTCCTGTGCCGATGGGGCTTACTACGCCCATACCTGTTATTACAACCCTGCGGGACATCTTATCGTTTCCTCCAATCATAATTTAGCGCTAATCAAATGTTATAGCCCGATTATCGAATATTTACGCTTTAATTAAGGCAAATATCGATAAAAGGGCTATTAAATCATGCTATGATTAGGCTTTTTTCTCCAAAATATATTGTACTGCCTGATCGACGGTTCTAATCTTTTCCGATTGATCATCGGGTATTTCGATTTCGAATTCCTCTTCGATCTTCATAATAATCTCTACTAATGCCAACGAATCGGCTCCGAGATCATCCTGAAAATTAGATTCTTTTTTTATTGACGATTCTTCAACGTCTAATTCTTCGACAGCTATTTTAACCACTTTTTCATAAATGCTTTCGTAGGTAAGACTCACTAACGTCACCCCCTTTACATATACATTCCGCCATCTATTGTTAAAACCTGACCCGTGATATAAGAAGCTTTTTCAGAAGCGAGGAAAACACAGGCGCAAGCCACGTCTTCGGGTTTTCCGAATCGCTTCATCGGTATCTGCTTCTGGTATTCTTTTTTTATTTCTTCGGTAAGCCCCGAAGTCATATCCGTTTCTATGAAACCGGGCGCGACGGCATTAACGCGAATTCCGCGGCTGCCGTATTCTTTAGCGACTGACTTTGTCAGCCCGAGCATTCCGGCCTTCGAAGAACAGTAATTAGCCTGGCCGGCGTTACCCATCAGGCCTACGACCGAGCTCACGTTAACTATCGAACCGCCGGCGCGGCCCATAACTTTTATAGCATTTTTACATGTCAAAAAACACGAATTAAGGTTAGTGTTGATAACTTTGGAAAAATCTTCAAAACTCATTCTTAAAAGAAGCTTGTCATTTGTTATTCCGGCGTTATTAACCAGCACGTCGAGCCTGTTATATTTTTCTTCGAGCTGTTTAAACAACGATGTTACAGCCTCTTCCGAGGTTACGTCGCACTTTACCGCCAGCGCGTCAGCGCCCGTTTTTTTTAATTCTTCTAAAACGCTGTCAGGCACGGTCGAATTATATGTAAACACCACGTCGTAACCGGATCTGGCGAATTCGAAAACAATTGCCTTTCCGATGCCGCGCGCGCCGCCGGTTATTAAAGCTACTTTTTTACCTTCCATTAGTTATTTCTCCCATTTGAGTATTTTCGAGCGTTTCAAGCGTTTTTTCGAACGTTTTGATATCCTCGATGTTAAGAACCGTAATTTCGCGATTGATCTTTTTAACTAAACCTTTTAAAACCGTTTTCGGCCCGAGCTCGATCATGGTACGAACGCCCATATCGTATAAAGCGTTAACGCAATTTACCCACAGCAGCGGTTGATAAATCTGACGGATTATAGCGTCGGCTATAGTGGCCGTATCGTTGGTCAAATTGCCGAGAACGTTCATGGCCGCAGGATAATCGGGTTGGTACAAATTGATTTCTTCCATCGTTTTCATAAGATTGTCGGCCGCGCCTTTCATGATATTCGAATGGAACGCGCCGGATACCGACAGCGGAAATACCGATGCGCCTTCGGCTTTAGCTTTTTCGCCGGCTTCGCGGACGCCTTCGATGGTGCCCGATATAACGATCTGCTCGGGGGAATTAAAAATAGCCACCGCGACATAATTTCCGGCATTAGTAACCTCGAGGCATAATTCGTCGAGTTTGACTTTAGGCATGCCTACAATAGCAGCCATCGTGCCGCGGGTATTCTGACCGGCTTCGTGCATGAATTTCGCACGGTTATAAACGAATTTTAAGCCATCCGCGAACGAATAAACATTAGCGGCGCAAAGCGCGCTATACTCGCCCAGACTGTGTCCGGCAACGGCCGAAGGAATTATTTTTTTGCCGCCGATTTCTCGCGAAGAAATAAGCCTGTGACAGGCGACCGACATGGTATAAATAGCCGGCTGGGCGTTTATAGTCTGAGTTAAAGTTTCGTTCGGCGCTTCGAAACACATCTTTGCCAGATCGTAACCAAGCACCGATTGAGCTTCGTTGAAAACTTCGCGCACTTCATTATAAGCCGCGTAAAGTTCAGCGCACATTCCGCTGTATTGCGAACCCTGTCCAGGAAAAACAAAAGCGATTTTATTACTCATAATATTTAAGCTAAAACTCCCTTCGAGATTTCAAGTAATTATATTTTCAATCGTTATTAAACGGCCGGACCAAAACTATTTTAAAAAATTATAAGGTATGACTTTAGATAATATAAGGACGTATAACAAAAAAAGCAAGACCGGAGGCTAAAATAGTCCCGCAATATCCTGCTCTATTTTTTCGTTAATTTTTTCGCTAACGAATTTTTTGGCGACGCCGATAGCGTTTTTAATGGCTTTAGCCTTCGAAGAACCGTGCGATATAATGCATGTGCCGGGAACGCCCAGCAGCGGAGCTCCGCCATATTCGGCATAATCTAATTTTTTCTGCATTTCGCCTATCACCTTTAAAATCGGGGATGCCACGGATTCCGCCCCGCCCTGAGTTTCTTTAGAAACGCCGGCCATGCCGCTAATCATCTTTTTAGCGGTAGATATTATCATTTCACATGAGGACTCGATGCTTTTAAGCATTACATTCCCGGTAAAACCGTCGCATACAATAACATCGCATATATTTTTAAATACGCTCGATCCCTCTACGTTGCCGACAAAATTCAACTTCGAGTTTTTAAGCAGCCCGAAAGTTTCAAGCGTAAGTTTATTGCCTTTACGGTCTTCAGTGCCGTTAGAAAGCAGGCCTATGCGCGGGTTTTTACGCCCGAATATGCGCTCGCTGTAAATGGCGCCCATAATAGCGAACTGATAAAGATTTAAAGGCTTGCAATCGGCCGTAGCGCCGGCGTCTATCAAAATAACCTCGCCGTGTGGCGTAGGAATAGGCGTAGGAATAGCGGGCCTGACGATCCCGTCGATTTTTTTCCAGTTGATGACCGCAGCAGCCATGCAGGCGCCGGTATTACCGGCCGAAACAAAAGCGTCGGCTTTTTTTTCTTTAACCAGATTGCAGCAGACAGATATGGTATTTTCGCGTGAACGCGAAACGGGACCGTCGTTAAAAGAAATAACGCCGGTAACATGGCTTATCGAAACATTGGCAAGTTCTTTAAAACCGTCGACTTTTTTAATGGCTTCTTCGTCGCCGACTAAAATTAATTCAACGCCGGGCATCGTTTCAGCCGCCTCAAGTGCGCCTTTAACGATCTGGTCCGGGGCGTGGTCGCCGCCCATTGCATCAACCGCTATTATCACGAAGATCCTCCCCTTGTATTAAATTTTTACCGGTAACGGATAGCTTGACAGCCTGCCGTTATTTCTTTTCTTTGATTTCGATAACTTTTTTTCCGCCGTAATTGCCGCAAGCGAGGCATACGTGGTGAGGAAGAACCGGCTGTTTGCATTCGGGATTAGAACAGGTCGATATCGTTTTAGCTGTTTCTACCCTTTTTGACCATACCGCTCTGTCGCGTCTGTTCCTTGTTTTACTATGTTTATGCTTTGGATTAGGCATAACTCACTCTCCTGTCAAATTAAAATTTTAGGTCACTAAATTATATAACAAAAATGAGCAAATTGTCAAGAACTGTTTTTCTTATTTTTTTCGAAGGGAGGGAGAAAAGGTTAGCAA
>DIVV01000084.1 GCA_002423385.1 bacterium UBP16_UBA6123 | reverse complement strand
TCGGTAGGGCCTTTTAAAATAAAGCGCGCACCGGGAAGTTTATCGACGACGAAACGGGCTGCGTAAAGAAGCGTTTTAACGTCTTTTATCTGAACTATCCGGCCGACGTAGCCGACGGTGTAATCGGGCGCTTCAGGTTTTCTGACGCGCTTTAACGAAAAGCGGCCGCAGTCGATGCCGTTGGGAATTATCGAGCATTTATCGGCCGGCGCGCCTAATTTGATTTGCAGGTTCATATTTTCTTTGAAAAGCGTTATTATTTTATCGGAACAAAAGTATGATATTTTTCCGATATAAATGAAAAGATTTATCCACAGGCGCTTAAGCGGCGCTAATTCGCGGCTTATATCTATCGAATCGATGTTTTGATCGTATATCCATTTCGCGTTCACTATTTCTAAAAGCCTTTCATTGGTGTATATGCCGTGTTCGGTCAATATCATTGGCCTGGCGGTCCTTAATTTGAAAAGACTGGCCAAAAGCCCCGCATAACCGGTCGATACACTGTGATAACATTTGCAGTCGGGCGGATTGAAGTCGGTTATATTGACTATGGGAATAAGAATAAAACGCATCGTCCAGAAAAAATCTATGAATGAAAAATTGCCGTCGAAAGTTTTATATAATTTTAAAAAGAAATTCCAGCCTTCCTTAGTGTTGATAAAATCGCCTATCGACGGTTTGTATTTTTGCAGAGTATCGAATATAGCTTTTAAATTTTCGAATTTAAGTTCTTTAAAATCGAAAGCGTGGCCTGATAATTCTTTGAAGAATTTTTTGATATCGAAAAAACCGAGTTTTTTATTTAAATTACCCTCCACTTCGTTTAAGTAAAGATTGTTTACGGAATTTACATTCGGCGGAATTTTAAATTTAAACTCACGCGCGTAACTTTTAGACGGCAGAACGGCCACTATATCGAAAGTGAAATCGTCTAAATTAGTTATTATATCGTGTACCCAACTGGATACCCCGCCGGTTATGTAGGGATAAGTGCCTTCAAGCACGAGGCAAACGTCAGCCATTATTCTCTCCTGATTTAATAAAACGGCGGCAATATTGGTAAAATTGAATATTGTCGTTTTTTCGCGTTTCCGCTATCGAAAACGCCAGATCATAACGAAATCTGAAGATAATTTCAATAAAATTATTGCCGTTATATTTATTTTCCGATATTAAAAAGTTTATGTGGTTTTCTATGTAACTTTTTGCCAGATAAGAAAAGTAATTTTTATAGTCGGTTTCATAGTTTTTATATTCAGGACTTTTAGCCGTGGAGTAGTAACCAACCGCGTTATCGACGGCTTCAGGCCTTAACGCCCTGCAGAACTCAATGGTAGCAGTTTCGCGTATATCTTCAGGCGCCGTATCCGATAAAAACCGGACGAGTTTTTTATAGGTATCATCCCCGCCGAAAGAGGCGGCGGTAGTTATGGCGTAATTTTTTACATCGGTTTCAGCCGAGTCTATCAGTTTTATTACATTATCGGTAAAGCGTTTTAAATTTAATTTTTTAATTTCGTTAAGCGCGCGGATCTGCAAGTTTTTATAGCCGTGTTCGAGCGAGTATATTACGCCGCGGTCGGCGTATGAATCGCCTATTTTAATTAAAGAAGCGGCGGTTTCTTCTTTAACCGCCGGAGAGGTTTTGCCGGATTTTAATAATTTGAGAAGTATTTTTACCGCTCCTCTTAATTTTTTCATTCCAGCGAATTTAACCGCTATTATTTTAACCTCGTCGAGCGGATGTAAAATAAGCCCTGCAAAAGTTTCGTTACGCAGCGGAAGCTCGGTAGAACTTAATACGTCTATTGCGAAAAAAATTAAAACGGGATCGCCGTCATATAAAAAATACCTTAAATTCCGGGCGTTATCGGCTTCGATCTGGCCTTTTAAAAGTTTTAAATATATAATCTTACTGAATCTGGATAAAGCGGATATATCTTTAAAAATCGCCGGATACATAGAGGTGTTAGAAACGGTTCTAAGCCGTGCGTAGTACAGGTCGAAGTTTAAATTCTGGCAGTCCTTAAAGAGCTGTAAAAATTCGTTGATTTTATAAACGCTGTATAATTCGCTCTGGTTAATTTCACCGCCGCCGCTGCCGCCGCAGACGCCTTCCGCGTCATTATCGTCTGTGGCGGGAGAATTGTCGATAATAGCTTTAAGTTTACTGCCGCATCTTAATTCATTTTTTTTAACTCTGTCGATTAAATTTTTAAGTTTGTCGTTTTTTTTCAACTCAAAATAGCACGCGGCTAATTCATCTATGGTGTTTCCGCTGAGGGTTTCAATATTTTTTTCGAGAATTTCAGCCGCTATAGAGGCATTAGCGGTGTTTCGAAGGCAGACGGAGTAACCGTACAGGGCGTCGTCAAGGTAGTAATTTTCATCGATAAGTGCCTTAAATAAAGAAGCGGCTTTATTGAAATATAAATGCGATAAATCGGTATATAAAAGTTGCAGCCGGCAAAATTTTAAAAGCAGAGCGGCGTATTGAAAAACGAGTTCCGGCACGGCGCCGCATACCTTTATGGCGGTTTTATACCAGTCGAATTCACGCATATATTCGTCTTCTATGGCGTTAAGTTTATTGATGGCCATAAATCTTATTTCGTATTCTTTATCCTTGGCCATTAATTTGAGGGCGGCGACGGCCGGCCTGTTTTTCATCTTCGATAAAATATCTATCGCGTTTCTTTTTTTGAAGTTATTATCTGACATCGCCGAATCTATGACCGCTTCTTTAAACATCTGTTTTTGAAATTCGCCCGCCACGTCTATATAGTTGAATATCGCTTCTTCGCGCATGTCGCCGTGGTTGACCTTAACCAGCTCGTCGAATTTTCGCGCCGATTTATCGCCGCAGGCAAGCAGTATAAAAAAGACCGGCAGCAGACCGAACGGACCGAATATCAGTAAAAATAAAAATGTCAGGTCTTTTTTAGTAAAATTATTATCATTTTTAAAATCGAAATTAAGCGAGTACATGAGTTCATATACGAATAAGAAGATGAGCGAGCCTATCGCGTTAATAATAATAAAACGGCCTAAATAAACATCCGCCGCCGGCAGGCCGGTTACCGCCGAAATTAAGACGAATAAAATTATAATCGACAGCCAGACAAACACAGACGTATAATATATTTTATCTTCGATCATCGCTGCGGCCGGCCATTTCTAAATTTATTTTTATGATTGATTTCATTATCGTTTTTCCGTGTTTTCTTTTTTCCGTTTATTATGTGCGTGTGTGTTTGTGTTATATCTTGATGTAATCGATTACTTTTTGGTACATATTGTAGGATTCTTCGTTTAACTTGTCGAAAGAAACGTTTTCAAGACTCCTGCCGCCTGCTATTTCGGTAAGCGAATAGGCCCCAGCTTCGAAGCGAAGCTCTTCTTCGGTGTGATACGGCTTGATCTTGAAATTATTTATTTCTGAAATAAGACGGGTAAGTAGAATATTAGCGCCTTTAATATCGGTCACCGGCAGCATTATTATAAAACAGCCGTTCTGCATGCAGGCGCCGTAAACGTCGATTTCCCTGATGGAATTTTTAACGATATAACCGATTGAAAAATAAACCGATGTTTTAACGTTTTCGGGAATAATGTCATGATTGATTATATTTATTTTACATATCGATAATTCGAGTTTATAGCGGATAGCTTTATAAATTTCGGATTTGATAAGCTGTTTTAAATGGTCCGGTTTATAACATTTTATATTATGATCGAGCGGGACTTCCGATTCGATCTGGGTAAAATTATTTATCTTGTTGAGACACATGCCTGTCCATTCGGCCACCATGGATATCATTCTCACCGAAGTGTCGTTTAAATTATCGAAGGATAGCTCTTTTATGGCTAATATTCCGTAGATTTGATCGTTAAAGATTATGGGCGAGACTACGGCGTATTTTTCAAAATCTTCTTTATTTAAGCCGGGATTATCGGATAGTAGATTATTTAAGAGCGAAACGGTCATTTTATTTTTAATGGCGTAATCGAATAAAGTGCCGTCTGATAAGCAGATTTTTTTATCGGCGTCCGCTTTGTTTTTATCTGAACTTGATTTTAAAATGAGATTATTGCCCTCTCTGGTATATATCAGAGACGATTTTACGTTTATATGGCTTTCAAGAATTTGCAATACGGCGGGAAATAATTTATCGTATTCAAGCGTTTCAAGTTTTTTTGCCGCTTCGTAAACCGTTGAAAGCGACTGAAAGCGGGTGACTATTTTTTTAGTGAGTTCTTTATTGGCGTCTTCAAGCATAAGACAGTTAAGCGCGCATTTTTCAAAATCTGAAGACAGTTTTTCATGCCCGCTTTTAAGCCTGTTATACTGGTAATCCTGATGGTCTTTAAGCTGCCCGGCGATATGCGAGGTGAGAAGCACCGAAAATATGAAATAGATAGAATCGTTAGCTAATATTTTATCGGAGCCGCCGTTGAGCGCTCCGACGGCTAAGCTGGCCGAAATTATAATCGCGAAAGATAAAAACCCTTTAGTAGAGCCATATCTGACCGACATACAGATGGATAAAATCTGGTAGGGGTTAGCGGCATCGCCTATGAATAGTAAAGACAATGGATAATAAAAATAGTTTATAGAGGCTATAAGTGCCGAAAAAATTAAAGATTCTATCAGATACATTTCTGATATCTCTCATTCTAGTAATTAAATTATTGTGTAAAATTTTTAAATGGCACTTACTCATATTATTACCCATATATTTATTTATTTATCTATTTGTATGCAATTTTTGTCATTATAACATGAAAAACTGAAAAAAGCAATAGTGGACTAATTTTGTTATTTATTTATTTTTCACGCTATCGCGCGAGTCTGGTTGGTAAATATAAAACGGCGAAAAAACGTAAATCGTTATTTTTTGAAATCGGGCCATAAAGGAAGGTCCTGATTGACCGAATTAGCGTACCAGAGGATTTTGCATTTTAATATATTCGCGAGTTTTATGGCCTCTTTATAGCAAAATCGCGCCGTTTTGATATCGAGCGGTTTCGTTTTAACATGATCTAAAATGAATATCGGCATTCGCGGATTTTTTTGAAGAGCTTCTTTTAATATTTCTATTTCACCGGTATTTAACCTTTTACCTTTTTTGTCGAATTTAAGGTAATATTTTTTATAATGAGCTTCGTTTTTCACGTTGCCGTAAGCTGAACTGTACTCTTCATATTTAAAAGCATCTATATAAGGGGCGATTCTCTTCAGGATAGTGAACCCGCGGTTTGCGATAAGCAGTTTATGCGGATATTTAATGCGCATTTGTTTAACGAGTTCGATTAAACCGTCGGTTATTTTGCCTCCGTTTTTCATGGTTTTATAAACGTCCGCGGCGTCGAGTACGTCAAGGAAAAAGCCGTCGTATAGATCGTTTCCGAGCCATAATATATAGGGCATTTCTTCATTTAGTATGATATCGTGCCATTTTGGATTAGAAGCGTCTGCGTAATAAGAACCCGGCCAGCCTGGATCTTCGCCAAGAAAAACCGGATCGGTGACTTTAACTTTTGAACGCGGAATTTCCGGGTTATCGGGAGTATTGGCATATGAACGCCAGTTTTTAAAATAACGGCGGTTCGCGCCCGCTTCGCCTACGCTTATATACGCTATTATTATAACGCCTTTTTGCTTTAATTTTTTTAAAAATTTGATGTCGGCAACGTTATAAGACTCGATTATTACCACGTCGAATTTCATAAACTTAGAAAGCGCTTTTGCGTCATAAGTGCCATAAGCATTGGCATAAGTTTTAACTGTTTCTAACGATGGCTTCCGAATTTCACGCTTTTTTGCTTCTGCAGCCTGACAGAACATAAAAATAAAGGCGTGTGCTAAAAAAAATAAAATAACCGACCATACGGTTGTTTTGGATGATTTATTCAAGCAAAAGTGCCATAGATAAGAGGTTAAACGCACTGTATGAAATTTCATTTTATTCACTGTCTCCATATTTGCAGGTGAATAATACAATATTAGACGAAACTTGTCAACATGATTTTTTTTGACGATCGGTTTGCCTGCTATTTTTAAGATCGTTGTAAGACCGAAATAGGCCCGCGACGGGGGAAAAGAAAGGACC
>DIVV01000146.1 GCA_002423385.1 bacterium UBP16_UBA6123 | reverse complement strand
CTAAAGCCGCGGCAACAATCGCGACTATAAAAGAAGACGAATTTATAAAAGGCAAAGTTAAAGGAATGATCGAGGGGAAGATCGAGGGCAAAATCGAGGGCAAAATCGAGGGGAAGATCGAGGGCAAAATCGAGGGGAAGATCGAGGGGAAGATCGAGGGCAAAATCGAAGGGAAACTTGAAGGAAAGGTAGAAGGAAAACTTGAATTAGCCCGCGAGTTGTATAAAGACGGCATCGCACTCGAAAAAATTATTGAAAAAACAGGTTTTACGGCAGAACAAATAATCAATGAATAAAAAGTTATAAGGCCCTTCTAATAATATAAAATACAAATTTAAATCGTTATAAAAAATCTTTTTACATACGAATGCTGCGTATATTCATATCTTAAGCAAAAAAAACGAGGCCCGCGCGGGCCCCGTTTTTTTTATGATTCAACTTTATATCAGGCGACGGAGGTTTTCATCTTATCGAGCCTTGAATTTATGGCTTTGCAGGCCGTTTCAAAATCGCAGTGGTTAATGACCGTATCTTCGATAGTGATACTGGGGCCTTTACTGCACTGTTCAAAGCAGAAAGACGCTTTAACTTCGACCGCGCCGCTCATGCCGTTTTCTTCTATATATTTAATCAGACGGTGCAAAAGATCCTGCGCTCCTCTCAGGTAGCAGCTCGTTCCAACGCATACGCTCACTTTTATTTTTTTAATATCGCCGGCGTTTATAAGGGCGAGACTGTCTTCGGTTATCCTGCGGCGGCTGTGATATTTAGTATGCAGCAATTTATGCGCTTTAGCCGAACCAGGCGAAACGAGAAAGTTTTTATAAAGCTCTTCTATATATGGATTCTGCTGCGGTTTGTGCAACTGAAGCATTTTATCGTTATCATAAAGCCCGCGAGTCCTCATGGCGTTAGTCGAGTCTTCTTCGGGCGCCGGCTGCCCTCCGCCGCCTATGCAGCCGCCGGGGCACGCCATTATTTCAATAAAATGATAGTCTTTTTCGCCTTTTTTAACGCTTTCGACCGCTTTTTTTGCGTTGGCCAGACCGTTTACGACCGCCATATTTATTTTAACTCCGTTGATTTCGGCGCTGAATTCTTTCAACCCGTTCCCGGCTCGCACGGCTTTATATTCATACGAATCGCTTTTTTTGCCGGTTATTTTTTCATCAACATATCTAAGCACCGCTTCGGTAACGCCGCCTGAATTGCCGAATATAATACCGGCGCCGGTTTTAAAACCGAAGGGCATATCGAATGATTCGGGGTGTGTTTTTTTGAAATTAAGTCCTGATTCCTCTATCATCTGCGCGAGTTCATAAGTGCTTATGACATGGTCCACTTCATATACTTCGCCGTGCTTGAATTCATCTCTTTTAGCCTCGAATTTCTTCGCCGTACAGGGCATTATCGAAACCACGACAAGGTCTTTCGGTTCTATATTATATAGTTTAGCCAGAAATTCTTTAGCGAGCGAGCCGAACATCTGCTGCGGCGACTTACAGCTCGAAAGATGCGGAAGTATCTGAGGATGGTACTGCTCGGCATATTTAACCCAACCCGGGCAGCACGAAGTAATAAGCGGCAGGTTTTCGCCTTTATTAAAGCGCGCCAGAAATTCTTCGGCCTCTTCTATAACGGTTAAATCAGCCGTAAACGAAGTGTCGAACACTTTATGAAAGCCAATATGCTTTAAAGCGCCGACGATCTGGCCGGTAACCGCCGTTCCGGGTTCATAGCCGAACATTTCACCAAGCGCGACGCGCACGGCGGGCGCTATCTGGGCTACGACCATTTTATTTTTATCGCCGAGCGCTTTAAATACCTCGTCGATTTCCGATTTAACCGAAAGCGCGCCGGTCGGACAAACTCTCACGCACTGCCCGCATAATACGCATTCAACCTCGCTCAAATCTTTACCGAACGACGGAAGCACCGATACTTTAGAGCCGCGATGGGCAAAATCGATAGCGCCGACGCCCTGCACCTCGGAGCATACGCGCACGCAATCGCCGCACAGCACGCATTTATTGGGATCGCGTACGATCGAGCGCGTGGAACGGTCAACCGGCTGCTTTGTCTCTATTTTTTTAAATTTAACTTCGCCCACGCCGAGTTTTTTTGACAGGCTCTGCAACTGGCAGGCGGTGCTTTTAGGACAGCCCGGGCAGTTAGAATCATGATTGGCAAGCAGAAGTTCGACTATAGTTTTTCTTATTTCCCTTATTTCTTCGGTATTGGTTTTAAGTTTCATTCCGGCTTCAGGCGGCGTAGAGCACGACGGGCTGAGCCCGCGCCCCTCTATATCGACCATGCACAAACGGCATGCGCCGTAAACGCTTAAATCGGAATGATAACAAAAAGTAGGAACTTCTATATTAGCTTTTCTTATTATTTCAAGCAGATTTTTTTCATTTTCTATTTTTACCTCACGGCCGTCCACATATACCAATTTTTCGTTCATAACTCTACACCCCCATAATTGCGCCGAATTTGCAGGCCGCGGCGCAGGCGCCGCATTTAATACATATAGATTCATTTATCACATGCGCTTTTTTAACGCCGCCCGAAATCGCCCCTACGGGGCATTTCTTCGCGCATATAGTGCAGCCTTTGCACTTAGACGCGTCTATATATGGTTTTAACAGGTCTTTACATTTTTTAGTCGGACAGTATTTATGAAAAATATGCGCTTCATATTCAGCGCGGAATTTATCGAGCGTTGATTTAACCGGATTCGGAGCGGTTTTACCGAGACCGCACAGCGAACTTTTTTGAATGACGCCGGCGAGTTTTTCAAGCATGTTTATGGTTTGCTGACTACCTTCGCCGGAAGTGATATCATTTAGAAGCGCTAACATCTGTTTAGTGCCCTCGCGGCAGGGAACGCATTTGCCGCAGGACTCGTTCTGGGTGAACTGCATAAAAAATTTAGCGACGCCGACCATGCAGGTGCCTTTATTCATTACTACAAGGCCGCCGGAGCCTATCATGGCCCCTATTTCTTTGAGCGAATCGAAATCGAGCGGCATATCGAGATTATCAGCGGTCAGGCAGCCGCCCGAAGGCCCGCCTATCTGAACGGCCTTGAATTCATCGGGCGAAACGCGGCCGCTATCGTCGGTAACGCCGCCGCCTATATTATTAACTATTTCACGAAGCGTCGTGCCGAAGGGCACTTCGATGAGGCCGGTATTAGCGACATGGCCGGTGAGCGCGAAAGTTTTAGTTCCGGGCGATCCCGGCGTACCTATCTTTTTAAACTCTCCGGCGCCCATTTTAAATATTATAGGCACGGTGGCAAGGGTTTCGACGTTATTAATAACGGTCGGTTTTCCATAAAGCCCTTTTTGCGCCGGAAAAGGAGGCTTCGGCGACGGCATCCCGCGTTTTCCTTCAATAGAAGCCATCAGGGCGGTTTCTTCGCCGCATACGAACGCACCGGCGCCTTCCATTACGTTTAATCTGAAGTTATTATCCGAACCGAATATTTTATCGCCGAGCACGCCTATTTTTTCCGCGTCGATTACGGCTTTTTTCATTCTTTTAACCGCGAGCGGATATTCGGCGCGCACATACACATAGCCTTCGTCGGCTCCTATGGCGCGGGCCGCTATTATCATACCTTCGATAACGCTGTGCGGATTTCCTTCCATCACGCTTCTATCCATAAACGCGCCCGGATCGCCCTCGTCGCCGTTACATATAACATATTTTTTACCTTCCGGTTGAACGCGCGTCAATTCCCACTTTTTTCCGGTAGGAAAGCCGCCGCCGCCCCTGCCGCGTAAACCCGAATCTATAACGGTAGAGCATACCTGCGAAGGGCTCATTTCGACGCACGCCTTCATGGCGCCCCGATAGCCGCCGTGGGATATATATTCATTTATATCTTCGGGATCTATCGTTCCGCACTCTTTTAATACGAGGCGGCGCTGTTTTTTATAAAACGGTATTTCCTCGACGCCGCGGCATTTTTTATTATTATCGGCGGTATCGACGTATAATAAACGCTCGACGGCTTTTCCGGTTTTTAAGGTGATTTCTACTATGTCGTTAATATCTTCCAGCTTTACTTTTACGAATAAATAATTTTCCGGCAGTATAGTCAAAAGCGGTCCCATCTGGCAAAATCCCTGACAGCCGCTTTTAGATAGATGGAGCGCGTCTTCTTTTTTTTCTTCTTCACGCAATTCAACGACGACTTCGATATTTTCTTCGCTTAACCTTTTTTTCAACGCTTCGAATATTTTTAAAGAACCGTTAGCCACGCAACCCGTCCCCGCGCATATTATAACTCTTCTTTTAATTCCGAATTTAATTGCCTCATATCCCGTTTTAATTTCATCTAAAAAATTAGCGCTGCTCATCGCCGGCCTCCTTTTTAATTATGACCTCGATTAATTCGTTTACTTTAGCCCGATTCATTTCGCCATGCACTTCGTCGTTTATCACTACCACCGGCGCCAGTCCGCAAGCGCCCAGGCAGGAAACCGTTTCAAGAGTAAAAAGCATATCGGGAGTGGTATTTTCTTTTGCGCCCAGGCCGAGCTTCGCTCTTATCGCCTCGATAATATCTTCCGACCTTTTAACGTGGCAGGCCGTTCCATCGCATACCCTTATTATATGTTTTCCCTTCGGCTGGAGAGCGAAGTGAGAATAAAAAGTGGCGACTCCATATACTTTAGCCGGACTTATGCCCAGCGAAACGGCCACGAAGGTCATCACCTCCTCGGGCAGATACCTGTATTCATCCTGAATAGCCTGAAGCATCGGAATTAACTTAGCCGGATTATTGTTATAACGGGCTATAATTTCACAAACCTTTTCGAACTTACGCGTCGAACTCATCTGAGCAGTTTTCATTTACGCCCCTCCTTAAAGGGTATTCCCTATTAATATTTCATGGAAGTTATTTAAATTACCGCAAACAAATAAATTTATATCGATAAACATTTATCAATATAATTATATCGATATTTTTTAATTTTGTCAAGATGATTTTTAATAAAAAAGCAAAGCCGTCATTTTGCTAAAAAGCAAGCTAACGCCGATAATAATTTATAATACTTTATTTTTAAGAGGGATAAGTTAAAAATGTGATTAATGAACTGGCGGGTTTATTAAAAAATTATAAAATTAAATGAAACGCTTGATTTTGATGATGTTTATTAGGTAAATACTATAATTTATACTAAGTTTAATTATAAGAAAACTGAAAAATATTTTAAATCAGTATATTTAATTTAATATAAAAGTTTACAACAAGCCTTTAAGTTTTTTTGAAAGCACTAAAAAAGACGCGGCAAAATTTTCGTGCTGTACCACTATATCGTCCGGCACGCTGATTTTAACCGAAGTGAAGTTCCAGATAGCCTTTATGCCGGCGTTTATCATTAAATCGGCCGAGCTTTGAGCCTCTTCTGCGGGCACCGCGAGAATGCCTATATTTATTTTCATGCGCTTAGTTAAGTTTTGAAATTTTTCGACGGGCATGATCTTTTTTTTATTAATTTCACGACTCGTTTTTGACGGATCGTTGTCGAAAGCCGCTATTATATGCAGGCCGCACGCTTCAAAGCCGTCATAAGATAAAAGCGCGGCGCCAAGATTGCCTGCGCCTATTAAAAAAGCCTCGGTGGTGTTATTCAAGCCGAGATAATTATCTAAAGCGGAAAGCAGCTCGTCGATATCGTAGCCTACTTTAGGTTTTCCTACAATCCCCGTGAAAGCGAGGTCTTTTCTGATCTGAACGGCTATCAGGCCGAGCGCGGAAGATATTTGAGTGCATGAAATAAAAAGGCCGCCTTCGCTTTTAACCTTTAATAAATAATCGCGGTAAAGCGGAAGGCGCCTTAAAGATGGCTCTGGAACCGCGTTTATGTTATTTAAAAAGGCCATTTAAAAACTCCTTACCGCATATAAATCAGATATAAATCAATAAATAAATTTATATCGATAATTTTATATTTTTTTATAATTGATGTCAAGTAAAATATATTTTTTTGTATAATTTATATATTTGCCAGTTAAAGTTGAAATATCCTGTAAAATTTATGTATTAAGTTTGCCGCATATATTTTTCATATATATTGATAAGATTATATACTCATTATACACTCAGGTAAAATTAATCCGGTTTAAAGTAAATTTCATCATAGATTTCAGCTTAATTTCTCGAGCCAGGAAGCGGCTTCAGCGTCGTTAGGATTCATTCTTACGACTTCAGCGAACGCCTTAACCGCTTCGCCCCTGCAACCCGCTTTATAAAGGCTCAGGCCTTTATTAAACAACGCGTCGATGTTATAAGGATCGAGCTTGAGAACATATTCAAAACGTAAAACCGCCATTTCGTGTTTTCCCATAACCTCGTAAACCAGGCCAAAACCCATGTGCGCCATCACATACAACGGATCTATATCTATAGCTTTTTGAAGACATTCAAACGCGGCATCATAATCTTTTTTGCGGGCAAGTATCATTGCGCGATTGCGCCAGGCGTTTTTATAAGCCGGAAATTTTATATTAAGCTGTTGATAAATTTTAAGCGCCTCGTCGAGTTTTCCATCGCGCTCGAGCATACAGGCAAGATTATTTCCGTCGGCCGCATCGTCGAAAGCCTGCGCAGCCGAGTCATTAATGGCCAGAGACGCCTTGCCGGAATTGTCTTTAGAAATTTGAAACGAACTTAACGTTGAACCTTCATTTATTTCATCCGCATTTAACGCGCCGTGCGATATTAAAAGCGAGATCATATCCTGCCGGCCGCCTTCAACTGCGTAATCGAGCGCGCTCTTTTTTTCGCCGCTAACCACGTTAAAATCAGCTTCGCGAGACGCTAATTCGTTTATAATAAGAAGCTGCCGCGCACCAAAATCAGCCATTGAATGAACGATAGCAGCCGTCATAACCGGCGTTCGCTGTTTTTCGTTTTTATCAGGCATATTTACATCGGCGCCGTAATTTATCAAGATCGGCACTATATCACAAAATCCTAATATTATAGCCGCATTCAAAACCGTAATGCCTTCTAAATTAAAAACATTAACATTCGCACCTGCCGCTAAAAGCATATTTATCTTAGCGGCATTCGAGCGGTCGTTAAGGACCAATTCTAACGCATAATGTAAAAGCGGCGTTCCCGCCGAATTAACGGCATTTATATCGGCGCCTTTTTTTATAAGCATTTTATCTATATATTCGCTGTTATTTATACCGGCAAGAGCTTGAAATAAAATATTGCGGCCATATTTATCTTTAAGATTCAAATCCGCGCCATTATCAATAAGAATTTCGGCAGGCTTGAAAGAATGGTCAGTAAAAGCGTAATTAAGGGCGGTATAACCTTCATTATCCAAAATATTTATATCGGCGCCTTCTTCGATAAGGCGCCTTACTTTTTCGGGTTCGTCGTTAAGAGCGGCTATCATAAGCGCAGTACGGCCTTTCGCATCGCGTTCGTTGACATCAAATTCATTTTTGTATTTTGAACAATTTTCAATTTTCATCAAATATACCTTCCTCTTTACGAATTAGAGCCGGGCTAAATTATAAACCCTTATTTTTCTTTTAATTTTTTATTTTTGCACCAAAGGAATTATTTTTCTTAACAGCTTTTCATCACGCAATATCGTAAATACCATTATAACAAAATTAAATCAAATTAACTATTAAAAATATCTTGGGGGGTGTGCGAAATAAAAATATATT
>DIVV01000174.1 GCA_002423385.1 bacterium UBP16_UBA6123 | reverse complement strand
ATAAAACGCATTGCCTGATTATAACAGATTGCATTAATTTTGTCAATTTTTCATTCATATCGAATTTTCTTTCGTTTTTATATTTTTTATCAGTTATGTTTCCTTGATAATTTCCTTAACAATTTCCTTGATAATTATTGATTTTTATAAAATAATATTGTATAATAAGAGGATAATGTTGTTATTATCCGGCGTTATTACGCGAAAGGGGTTTTGCATAAATGCAAAATACAAAAGTAAAAACCCGCAAGCGGACCGATAAAAATCAGCTTTACCTCGACACGCTGATTGAAATAAACTATAAACTGTTAAAAACCGGCGATTCCGATTTTTATAATGAAGTACTCGAATTACTCGCCGGCGCAACCGATTCAGACGACGCTTATTTTTTTGAACCGCTTCAACAAGCGCCGGCAAAAGAATTCATGCTTAAAGCCTCCTGGCGCGGCGGCCGCCTCCCGTCGCCCGACGCCGAAACTCAGGCATCTTTATTACCGACGCCGTGGCTTAATCAACTAAGCGAAGGCAAGCATATTTCTAAAAATATATCCAAGTTAAAGCCTGCCGATAAAAAACGTTTTGCCGGCGGCAATATTCTTTCGTGCCTCGCCGTGCCGATCGCTGGTGGAAGTAAATATTACGGCTATATACGATTCGACTGCCGCTCGCGCGAAGATAATTTTACCGCTTCCGATATTAAATTTTTAAAATCGGCCGCTAATTTAATAGCGGTTTCGCTCGAACATAAAAACTCTTACGACAGGCTTCAAACCTCGCATCATGAGTTAAGAAATTTGTTCTACGATAAAATCAATCAACTCGAAAAATTAAGTAAAACTATTAAAAATAACGTCCCGCAGGCCGCTTCCGAAATTAATCAGGCGCGCCAGAATTTTTATTTCAGCAAATTTTTTAATAACACTCGCGACATTATCTACGTCACCGACTTAGACGGCAAATTTCTATCCATAAATAATTTTGTCGAAAATATCACCGGCTACAAGCGAGAAGAGCTTATTTCTAAAAATATATTCGATTTTATTCTACCGCAATACGTTCCTATTTACAAAAAAATGCTCGAAATGGCCCAGGCCGGAATTTTGAATCAAGCCAACTACGAAGTTAAATTCAGCACTAAAAGCGGCGATACCATCTTTTTCGAAATGAACAATTACTTAGTTAACGACCAGGATGAAAAACCTTCCGAAGTGCTCGGCATAGCCCGAAATATAACCGATATAAAAAACGGCGAAAGCAAACTGCTGAAATTAAAACAGGATTTTTACGGAGTTATCAACAGCTCAGCGGATGCCATTATGTCATTCAAGCCTGTTTATGACGAAGATAAAAAAATTATCGACTTCGAATGGGTACTTCTCAACAGCGCGGCCGAAAAACTTTTAGATAAAAAAAGCGGCGAGCTGATAGGCCACGGAATGTTGTCTAACTTAAACAACAACAGCATCGAAAGCCTTTTCGACCGCTTCGTCCATGCATACGAAAGTAAAATTCCGTTTTATTACGAACACAACTATAAATTTAAAGACATGGACCTGTGGCTGAGAGTTTCGGCTATCCGCCACAACGAAAACCTTATTATGAACTTAAGCGACGTCACTTTCCATAAGCAGTCCGAAAAAGACCTTCAGGAGCAGATTAATTTTAACGAAATACTCCTCGACAGCCTCCCTTATCCGGCGCTGCTCATCGATAAAAATAAAAGTATTCTCGCCTTCAATAAATTCGCGCAGGAGATCGGAGCCGCCTATAAAGCCGATGCATGGGAACTTTTCGACCACCATCAAAGCTACCATCAAAAAATATTTCACGAATTGAATAAATGCTTTTTCTGCTACGCCGACAACTGCCTTGAAACCCGAAGCTCGGTAAAATGCTTCGAACATTTGCATGACGGCAAGTACTGGCAGATGAATTTATTGCACGTTTACGAAGACATCTTCCTTTATTTCGCGGTAGATATAACCGAAAGTAAAAAAATGCTCACCCGGGTCGAATACGCCAACGAAAAAGTGCGTAAAAGCGAAAATATCAAAAGACAGTTTTTATGCAATATGAGCCATGAACTGCGCACCCCCATGAATATAATTATCGGATTCGCCGAACTGTTGAGTGAAACTACTCTGGAAGGCGAACAAAATGAATACCTGCGCCAGATAAAAACCAGCAGCATGAACCTGCTGGGCATAATCAACGATATAATAGACTTTTCTAATATAGAAGCCGAACGCATCGAAATCACCAATTCCGAATTCAACCTTCGCGAATTAGTGCAGGACGCCGTTGCAAAAAATTTGGAATTATGCAAGCCAAAAAATTTAAGTTTAATGATGAAATACGACCCGCGCATTAATTTCAACGTAATAAGCGACCCGGACCGCCTCAAGCAGGTACTTTTAAACCTTATCAACAACGCCGTCAAATTTACCCATAAAGGTCAAATACAGGTCTGCGTATCACTTGAGTCTCTTACGCCCGAACCCGATAGAGCACTCGTTAAATTCGAAATAATCGACGAAGGAATCGGCATAGACGAAGATAAGCAAAATGATCTGTTTTCGCCGTTCATGCAGGCGGACGCATCGCTAACCCGCCGCTATGGCGGAGCCGGCCTCGGACTGAGCATATCGAATCATTTAGTAAGACTACTGGGCAGCAATAAAATATTCTGCGAAAGCAAACTCGAAAAAGGCAGCAATTTTTACTTCGTAGTCGATTTTTTAAAGGGCAAATCACTTTAAACTATAAATTAAGGCTTTTTCTTATTCTATATCACTGTTGTCCAAAATAAATTAATACTTTTTACAAGGGAGGGAGAAAAGGTTAGCAACCCTTTCTCCCTCCCTTAAACCCTCCCTCTATCCGCAAATTGCCTGACGCTTTATCGTTAGTTTATCGATAACTTTTTCTGTCATGACTTTAATTTAGTGAATCACTATGCAAAATGCAGGCTAGCTGCCTTTAAGTTTTTTCTGGACTGCTTGTTTGTTCATTTAATCGTTTATTTATTTTCATATTTGCTATTTATCTGCCAGCTTGCTTGTTTGCAGTCGCGCGCATGCGTGCGCGCGACTGCGGTACAATAACGCACCAATGTACCTTAAGTAAACGGCTCGCGTTAAAAATCGATATAAATCAAGTCTTATTAAAATATGGCATATTAGGTCAAACGAATTGATTAATTATATAAAACCAAATATTATATGATTTTTGGTAATACAAAAAAAGTTGTTATATAAAAGTCCTCGGCCAACGAAACTATTATTAAGGATGTGAAAAAGCGACACGAAGACTCCTATAATAAACTATAGATGTTTAATTATAGTAATTTGATGTTAACCTGTTTAACCTAATAAAAATATTGACACAACAGAGCACGCGCGCGACTGCGTAACAATAACGGTTTTACCGCAACTTAAATAAACGGCTCGCGGTAAAAATCGATGTAAATCGAGTTTGATCGAATAATTCAATTCAATATCAAATTAAATTAATATACTTAATAAAATAAAATTGAAAAATTTAATGGTTTATGTGAATGATTTACGGTGATATAAAAAAAGTTGTTATATATTAAAGCATTACCGTGAGCATTATTTTTAAGTTCCGGCGGCGCGTAAATAGCATGCCTCCGCGCACGCAACGCGTGCGCGGAGGCAAAACCGGCAAATGGCAGGAAAGAAAGAAGAATGGCAAGAACTTTGTTTATGAGCTATTAAAAAAACTTCGAAGCCGGCAGCAAATACCGCCCGAAATAAAAAGGCT
>DIVV01000100.1 GCA_002423385.1 bacterium UBP16_UBA6123 | reverse complement strand
TTTTTAAAAAAGGGAGGGAGAAAAGGTTAGCAACCCTTTCTCCCTCCCTTAAACCCTCCCTCAATCTGCAAATTACCTGACGCTTTATTGTTAGTTCCTGCTGGCTTGCCTGTTTGCAGGCGCGAGCATGCTCGCGCCTGCGGGGCAATAATGGCATCAATGCGATTAAGTTGAACAGCTCGCGGGAAAAGTCAGCGTAAATCGAGTTTTATTAAATCAAGTCAAATATATTCGCTTCGATTGTATAAAATTATCAAGTTTTATATGATTTTCGGTGATATTATAAAAGTAGTTATGCTTTAAAGCATTACCGTGAGCATTGTTATTAAGTTCCGGCGGTTCGTAAATAGAACGCCTTTGCGCACGAAGTGCGCGAAGGCAAAACTAACAAACGGCATGAAAGAAGTTTATGGCAGGGAAGAAAAACAGAAAAACAGAAAAACANNTTCTTTTCCCCCGTCGCGGTCTTGTCTTCGGTCTTGTCTTCGGTCTTATAAATGACCGGCGAAGTTGATAAAGAATAATAGACAGGTGAAAATCAAAGTGAAAAGTTTATTCATGAAATATACGAAAGAGACTTTAAAAAGGTTATTCGAATAAAAATTTCGCTGGATTGAGCGAGCACAAATCGTTTTTCGTTGTTTCGTCAAGATGGGGCGTTTGCGAAAAATAACTCAGGTATTTGCTGTAGGACTCGATTTTTAAGAGGCTCATCATAAAATCGGAGCCGAATAATATTCGTTGCGGGACTATATCCGCCATTTTGCGGGGCAGTTTATTCAGAAAAATTTTCAAGCCGGCGTAATAAGCGGGGTCGAATCCGTTGAATGAAAGGTCGGTATAAACGTTTTCATATTTATAAATGAGTGAGCAGATTTTATTCGACCACTCCGAAAAAGCAGCATCGCTTTTCCGTCCGAAATGCGCGAGGTTGAGTTTAAGTTGTGGATAGTGTTTCAGGGCTTTTTCCCAGCGGGCGGGCGAAGTAAATTTTTCGGCTTCAGCAATCGTGCAGGTAGCGAAGCCTTCATCGTTGCAATGCGCGGTTATTGGAATGTGTTTGGCTTCGCATGCGCTGTAGAGCATTTCGACTTTTGATAGCTCCCGCGGATCGTCTTCGGGCCACGGGTCGAAACCGAGCGGCGGATAGACTTTTATTCCGGCAAAACTATTCGCGCCGAGTTTTTTCACTTCGCCGTCGAATTTAGCGGATGCGGCCGCGAGCGCTGCTCTGGAAGGCTTATAGCCGTCGAAGTATTGCTCGAGAATCGCTTCGAGTTTTTTGGGAGTAAAATTACGGGTGTTTATGCCGAGAAACGGATAAATTTCGAAAAAGGAAAGTTCGCTTTTAGCGTTATATTTATTAATGCCGTTGAAAAGATCTATGATCTGCTCCGTTACGGGTTTGCGTGCCGGCTGGTTGTAATAGGAGCCGGAGTTTAAGGACCCGCCTCTGCCGTTGTCGCCGTCGAAATCCATTATCAGCGGGGTTAAAACGGCTTTGCTGTAGGTCGTTTCGCCTATTTTCAATCCCGTTTCGGTTTTAAGCAGGGGCGGCGTGAAGCCGTATTTGCCGCAAAGGCAATCTTCCATCAATAAAAAAACTCCGCCCGAATCGTTTTCCATTACCGCGAGCAAGTTTTTTGCCTCTTTGTAAGAGCCGACCATTTCAAAAAGTTCCTTTATGATTTTTATTCTTGTGAGCGAGTTTATCGAGCGCATAAGTTCATTGAGCGTAATTTCGCGCAGTGCGCGCACGCAGCGGTTTACAAATGCGAGCATGCAGGGGTGGCTTAAGTTCATTGCATGGCAGTGGATGTCGTAAAATATCGGACCGTTTTGCGGCGCGGTGCGGGTATTTTTTTCTATTTTAAGATTGTCATTTTTATCTTTCATTGCTTTATTCCTTTTTAGCGGATGCTAAGGATTTATAAGAGATCAGCCGCGGTTTTTTATAATAATTTCGCCGGGTACGCGTTCGCGTGAAAAAGTGTGGTATAAGAGGTTATCGAGCGCGTCGTTGAGGTAATAGATGGCTGCCGAAAAGCCGGTTAAAACTGCTATTAAATAACCATAACCCATGAATTGGGGGCCGATGAAGACCGCGCCGGCGAGATTGACGACGAGGTTGGCGGCAAAAAATAATCCGGCCGCCTTGAGCGTATAGTTAGAAAAGTCAAAATACATAAGCAGTATCAGCGCCAGCATGAAAAAAGCGTGGATAAGCGCGGCGCATGAAAAAACGCACCAGTTGAGCTGATATTCGGGCGGCATTTTTAAAGCGGCCAGAATCTGGCGCGAAAACACGATAATGACGAAAGCCAGCGGCAGCGCGGTTTTTAAGATAGAGCTCGCGCCTTTTAAGATGGAAAGTTTCATAAGCGACAGGTTTAAGTTTATAGAATCGAGATTTTTCTTTTCGACGATTGATTTATAAAAATTGCGGAATTTGACGTAAAAATTAGTTTCGACCGATACCGTAAAAACCGCCATGACGGGGATTAAAATTGCTATCAATATGAGGTTCATCCTGTCGTAAACTGAATTTTCATATAATATTCCGGTTATATGGTTGCCGCCGATATACCAAAATATTATCTTATCGATCCACACGCCTGCGTTAAAAAAGAAACCGACGCCGATTAATGGCAGGTATTTTTTAATTTTATTGATATCTATAGCCGGCCCGGATATATATTTTTTCGATCTGAATTCGGTTAATATCTGTTTATGCATGGCGAGGAATATATAAACTATTCCACCGGTAAAACCGCCCAGGTAGAATATGAGCCCGAAACGCGAGCCGAATATTATTGAAACGGCGGCTGAAATTATAAATCCTATGGCGAATCGAGAGGTGATCGTCTTAAAGTCGCGGCAGGCGGTTAGAATAATCAGTTGAATCCATATAAGTCCGGTGAGAACGAATAAAATAACGCATATCAGCGAATAAATAAATCCCATTTTAGCTCCCGAGAATAAAACGACCGCGGTTACGGCCAGCGGCGGAGTTAAAAGAGTGATTACGCTAAGATATACGCCCGGTATCATTTCGAATTTCGATTCATAAATATAATCGGCGATTATTCGGGTGGCTCCGAGCTGGAACGCGCCTGAAATTATCTGCGAGAAAGCGAATACGTATATAACGCTTACCTGAAAAAGTCTGTTGAGTCCGGTTTCGGATGTGACGAAAAAACTGACCGCCAGAAATGAAAGAAGCGAATAAATCCAGGGGCCCGAAGATATGACCGCCGCGTAGGAATATGCCTTTATGCGGCTGACGAAAGAGTCGTCTTTTAATAAATTTTGAAGTTTGAAGCCGATTCCGGCCATATTTAACTCCCGTTAACTTCTGATTTCTTTTATTTTAGAAGCGAGCATACCGAAATAAAGCCTTCGGTACTGCGCGCTTAATTGTTTTTTCTGATAATAGCGCCTGACGCGTTTCTGGCCGGTTATGGCCATTTCGCGCCACAGGGCGGGGTCTTTTAATATTTTAACGACGGCGGCGGCGGTTTCGGCGGGCGCCTTGATAGCCGTTATTATTCCGCAGCGGCCGCTAGAGCGATCTTCGGGCGAATCGCCGTAAAGCATTTCGCGGCATGCGCCGACGTTAGTGGCTACTACCGGCACTCCCGCTATAAGCGCTTCGAGTATTACCAGCGGCTGCACTTCGGTTATCGAAGTCAGCACCAGCACGTCGATTATTTTATAATAGTCGGCGGTATTGACCGCTCCGCTGAATTTAATAACGTTGATAAGGTCGAGCGCGCTTACAAGATTTCTTACTTCGCGCGCGTAATCGGCGTCTTCGTCGTCGGGGCCGATAATATAAAATTCGACCCGCGGCATCGAGTCATGTATTAATTTAGCCGCTTTAACGAAAGTTTCAACGTCTTTAACCGGAACCACGCGGCCGACGAACCCTACTTTTAATACGGCATCAGATCCGCCCATGCGCCCTTTGAGGTTTTCGTATTTTTGTATGTCTATTCCGTTAGGGATGAGAAGTATTCGTTTTTCGTCGGCGCCGAGCGATACCTGCATTTTTTTATTTTCGGAATAAAGCGATATCAGCTCATCGGCGTGCTTATAGGTGAGCCTGGATAAAAAATCGAATATTTTAATCCAGAAATCTTTAATTTTACCAAGCTGGGCCTGCAGCTTGAGCAAGCCGGTGCCTTCGTCGAGCATCCACGAGGCTTCCGCGATCTCTATTTTGCGCTCGACGGTGTAAATGCCGTGTTCGGTGAGTATTATTGGCGAGCCGGTCTTTAACTTAGCGGTTACCGCGTACAGGCCGGCATAGCCGGTAGAGACCGGATGATAAATCGAGGCCTGTAAAACCGGCGCGTTTAATATCTGCAGAAGCGGAAGGTGCGTGGTGCGGAAGGTCCAGTAGTAGTCTATAAAAGAAGTTGAAAGGCCGCACTGTTTATATAAATTCGTTATAATGTCGAAGGATTCTTTCGAGTATAGTATCTTTTCGCCCGTTATTTTTACGGGGCGCCCGCCCGCGGCGGTTTTAGTCTTAGCGCCGTCTTCTGAGGCGGCCGCGTGAAAATCCATCATGCCGTGGCCGTCTGGCGATATTCGTTTTAATATTTGCGCGAAGCGTGAATGGTCGCCTTTTTTCATTTCCTGATGAAATGAATAAAAATCGAAAGCGTCGGATTTCATTTCGCCGACGCCGTCTGAATCTATAACCGGTTCATGTATCGGTATTTCGATATATTCGATAACGTTAGGCGGCAGTTCGTATTTAAATTTTTTGAAGTGGTCGGTTTTCGAGGATATATGCACCACTCCGAATGTGAAATTCGGAAAATCTTTGATTATATTATGCGTCCATGCTGAAACGCCGCCGGTTATGTACGGATAAGTGCCTTCGCATATTAAACAGATATCAACCATATTACTATCCTAACTCGTTAATTATTTCCAGCGCGGATTCGCCGCCGGCTTTCTGGAGTATATTATAAAAACTGAATTTATCTTCCAGCGCCATCTTTTTGGATATGGCCCTGTAAAAATTTATCAGGCCGTCGTTTTTTGAGTAAAGCGCGGCGTAGGTGCCGTAATGGCCGGGATCAAGGGCGGCGCCGCCCGCCGGGGCGATTTCTTTTAAAGCGTTTAAAAAAGCGGCCGCTATTAAACTTAAAAAGTTGTCGCTCTTGAATTCAGGCCATTTGGCCGAATCGAAAATAGAGGTTATATTGTTTCTGGCTATATAGTAAACCGCGTCTTTTACGGCGTAATTAAGCGGCGCCGGAACGGGCGGTGCGCCGGCGGAAAAAAAATAAGCCGCTATGGCCTTTAACGCTTCCATGCCGGCTGTTTCTTTAAGCAGGCCGACGTAAAGCGTTAAATCTTTGCCGTCAGCGCTTTCGATAAAATGCGCTACCGCGCCCGGATTGTTTTTTAAGGTTGAAACTACGACGTTTTTGATTATATTGGCATAAAGGCCGCCGCGGTTTAAATTAAGCGAGCCCGCGTAATCGTGAATAAAATCGATTATTCCCCTGTATGGCGCAGTGCAGGCCGCAGCCGCGATGAGGCCGTCGTTTTTATATTCAAAAATGCTTTTGATCACTCTTTTGTAAAATTTATATTCACCGTCGTCCGTCCGGGGCGTAAAGCCTCGATCACCCACCGTTTTAATGGCGCCGCCCGCGTTCTTTTTAATATAGGCTTCGCAAAAAACTATATAATCGGCGGCATCCCCCGAGCATCGTGCAAAAATGCCCTCCGCATGGGCAGGCGAAAGATATTTTACCAGAAGCGGTATCGCTATATTTTTAAGGCGGCCCGATGCGGCCCCGGTTCCTGCCCCGGCGATCGAACGGCTTAAATCTTCAAGAAATTCGATCGGTATAAGGCCTTCAAAATTATTGCGGTAAAGTATTTCAAGCGCCGCCGATTTTATGGCGGTATCGACGTTCTGCCTGTAAATGTTTAAGATAAACTGGGTGTTAGCATGATTTTTAATTATAACATAGCTTAGTACAGTAAGATATTCGAGACGCAGCCGCGCATTGTCTTCAGCGGAGGTTATCAGGCCGGTTAAGATATCGCAAAGCCGGGGGCGATCGATATTTAAAAGCGCGTTAAAGGCGAAAAATTTAATGGATTGATCGCCGGTTTCGCCGAGCAGTTTGAGGCATTTGATAATATGTTTTTTTTCGCCGGTATTAATGAGCCTGACAAGGCATTTGCCGGCAAGCTCGGTTTTAAGCGAACGGCCTTCGATAAATTGCGCCAGGAAATCCGCGGCGTCTTTAGTTTTAAATTTCAGCGCCGATTCTATGACGGCTTCGTCCGCCGCCTCGCCGTGTTTAAAGATATTATCGCGGTAAATCGAAAGTATAACGCTTTCTTCGACGAGCAGATGGGCAAATTTTATTGCGCTTTTCAAGACGCCGTAACGCCCGGTTTTAAAAATTTCTTTAATCAGCGTTATATACTTATCGCGCGCCGCTCTATCGTTATTGGCGTGAATGCATATATATTTAAGAGCGGTTTCGAATAAATCCACGGCGTCTTTTTCCGGCGGCCGGTCTAAAAAAAATTGAATTATATCGTTTTTAACGGTTTCTTGAGGATTTTCGATAAGCATTTCAAGCGCCGTCAAGCGCATTTCGCGGCCGCTGTGTCTGAGCATGGATAAATAGTCCTGTGCGGCAAAAATCTGCGCGCTTTTTTTCGCGGTTGCGGCGGCTTCCTGTCTTACGGCAAGGTCTTTGTCGTTTAATAATTCGAGCAGGTATTTTTTGCGCGATTTTTTTTTATTAGCGGCGATTAATTTAATAAAAAGCGATCTGGCATAAGCGTTTGCCGTTTTAATTGCGCCGTAGAGCAATTCAATAGTTTCGTCGTCTTTAATATTTAAAAAAATATTGGCGGCGAAATTGCGTATCAAGCTGTCAGGCGAATTGATATCGGATATAAGTTTGAGTATTTCCTCTTTATCCATTTAACTGCGCCTCATTTAAAATTCGATTTTTATCGCCGCCGAAATATCTGACCGATTTTTCGAAATCTAATAATTCCGGGCGTTTTTTCAGAATATCGGGCGTGAGGTATTTTTTAATGCTCAAGCAGGCGCGTCTGAGTTTTTCGATATCGCAAAGCCGGTAGTTGATTTCGCATAAAAGCATTATCAGTGATATTTTAACGTCGTCGCCGCATTTATTGAGTTCAGGTCCGTTAATGGCCGTTTCGACTATTTTAAGGGCCTCGGCGTAGCGTGCTTTTTTATAATATTCTTCGGCAAGCAGGGCGCGCGCTTCGACGTAGTTTTTATTTTCGGCTATAGCGGCGGCAAGCAGGGTGTGCATGCGTTCAGACAGGCGTTTCTGTTCTATATCGTCTAAAAGGCCGCTCATTAAATATTTTGAAATCAAAGCCGCGAGGTTATAGCGCAGTTCGTATATTTTATCGTAGCCTTCTTCTTCGGCGGCCGCTATTTCATCTTCGATATTGTTGATGCGTTCTTTAAAATCGTTTTCGATATTTAAAAGCGCCGAGGCGGCCATGAATTTGATTTCTACGTTAGCGTCGGAAAGCGCTTTTTTTAAAAGCATTATAGATTTAATTGTTTTGAGCTTATGTAAAATTACGATGGACTTTCTTTTAACTTCGATATCCTCGCCCGAGAGCAGGTCTATTATTGGAATAGCGTTTGCGGCGAGGCTCGAACCGCCGAATTTAAAGGCTTTAAATTCGGTATAAGAGTCCCAGTCGGCTTTTATATGATCGATTAATCCTTCGCTGAGCTCGCTTGCCTTCTGCTCGGCGAGTTCAGTGTTTTTAGCGGTGCTATCCGCACCGGCCGGGCGGAATTTATTTGTATATCTAATTACCGGGCACCATAGAAACGCGAGTCCGAATATCAGCGATACGGCGTAATAGAAATCGGCGGCATCTTTTTCGGGTATGGTTTTACGGTATTTATTGATTATAAACAATGTAATCATGAATTGGAAAATAAAAAAAATAACGGGCGAAGCGATGTATACGCTTGCGGCGGCCGCGGCCGTTTGAGCTGCGAGTATGGGTATTTCAATTGATTTAATAAGGTTTGATGCCATAGTAATATTATTTTTTGTGAAATAAAACTTTATAGTTATAGTCGAGCTTTATACTGTCGGAAGCCAGAGCCGCATTTTTTAAAAACGCCGGAAGCGCGGCGTTGATTCGTTTAATTAATATCAGTACGCCCTTTTCGTCGGTCGAGGGCAGGAGGCAGGATAATAAATTTTCGTCTTTAAATTTTGAAACTATATCTACGTCACGCACTATAGTTTTTAAAAATATCGAAAGCAGCCTTAAAATTTCAGGCTGTCTTTCGGGAGCGAGCGTTTCGTAATTGGTCATCTTGACTATAAGCGTCGAAAGGTCGAAGTTATAGCGCTGCGCGCGCTTATATTCTTCCGACATTCTTTTTTTGAAATAATCGTATTTGTAAGCGAGAATGAGATCGTCTTCTATGTTTTTCGATTTAACTTCATTCATTTGCCTGGATTTTACGAGCGCGCTTTCGGTCCAGCTTGCTATAAGTTCGATTATATTAATGGTTTCGAGGTTCATCCGCGAAAATTCGAGATCGTATAAAACTATAAAACCGTAGATTTCGTTGCTGTCTTTAAATTTAATCGGGCATGAAATTTTTACGTCGGATTTAATTACATGTTTCATATTTTTATCTATTATATCGAGCATGGTGTATATTTTAGCGCCCGCGAACGATTCGGCGATAATAGCGTCGTCATTGACGTTGGCGACGAAATCGTAACTTTCTTTTAAACTCTCGTCCACTCTTTCAGCCGCAATAATCATTTTAGTGCCTTCGACGATTTTATATAAAACAAAGGCTTTAGAGCCGCAGAATTTCTGAACAAGGTCGCAAAGCGCCGTTATCAGTTCGTCTTCGTCAAATGATGCTAAAGAGCTGGCGGCGTTGTAAACAGTTTTGATCGTCGTCGAAGTTTCGAATATTTTAAGTGCGTTTTTACGGTCTTCTTCGTTCATGCCGAGATTGATTTCTTTAATATCGTTGAGCTGTCTTTCTAACGTCGAATTTTTTTGAAGCTGCAGCGATAGTTCGTAGTCGTAACTTTCGCGCATCAGTGATAGATAATAGCCGATTATTATAAATAGCGCGGTCAGCTTCATATTGGCCGAATCGGATATGAAGGTTATAAAACTTGAATCGCTTCTAAGCCAGGAAATACTGAGATAACATGATGCGGTTATAACGGAGGTTATTATACCGAATGGATATTTCTGGCGCGGCACTATGAATAAAATTATCAGCCAGAAAGGATGGAACGATACGCTCAGAAATCCTATATCGGAACCAAAAAAATTATAGTTGATAAGAAGAATCGCGCCTATTAAAATAAGCGGTTCTAATATGTAATGTATGTTTTTAAAATTAAATATAGCACGGGTCATTTGATGATGATTGTAATATAAGAGCGTTAAAATGTCAAGCGGGAATATATATTAATTGAGATTAGTAACAAAAAATAAGAGAAAATATCAGTAGAGGTTCAGGCGGCCGGCCCGCAGTTATAATAAAAAGCGGCCTTGCGCGCGACTATTATAACTTCAGGAGCGCTCGCCGGTTTTTCGATATAGCCGAACAGATCTATTTCGCAGGCCGTATCGAAGAAATCTTTCATGGGAACGGCGGATACGCAAATAACGGGGGTGCGCGCGGCGGCGGAATCTTCAAAAGACCTTATTTTACTTACCAGCACTCCGATATCCGAGCCGCCGCAAAACGCGGGCGCGAATACCATAGCCGCCTCTTTATTTAAGATGTGCTCCAGGGCGTCGTCGTAAGAATCGAGTATTGCCGTTTGAAATCCGGCGGCGGCGAGTATCTCGGCCATCGCGGCGGCGAAGGTGCGTTCTTTGTCTATAATCAGTGCATTCATATTTATGAAATTTTACCACAAGATTGACAGGAGCGCAATGAATTTATAATTATAATTAATAATTTTTAATAATTTTTTTATATTGAAATTTATTGTTAATTTTGATAGAATGATTTCAATAAAATATCTGGCTGAAAAAAGCCGGTGAATTAATAAATATTTATGGAGGATTAAGATAATGACACAGATAGTTGAAATTAAAGCTCGCGAGATATTAGATTCAAGAGGCAATCCCACCGTTGAAGTTGACGTTATATTAAGTTCAGGCGAAGTAGGCCGCGCGGCGGTTCCTTCAGGCGCTTCTACCGGCGTTAACGAGGCATTAGAGCTTCGCGACGGCGATAAATCCAGATATCTTGGCAAAGGCGTTATTAACGCGGTTAAAAATATAAACGAAGTTATAGCGCCCGAAATAATAGGGCTGGACGCCACTCAGCAGACTTTAATCGATAAAACCATGATCGCCCTCGACGGCACGCCTAATAAAAGCAAACTTGGCGCTAACGCCATTCTCGGCGTATCGCTTGCATGCGCTCGCGCCGCGGCAAGTTATTTCGGCCTTCCGCTGTATCAGTACATCGGCGGCACCAACGCTAAAGAACTTCCCGTACCGATGATGAACGTAATGAACGGCGGCGCGCACGCCGATAATAACGTCGATATTCAGGAATTTATGATAATGCCCGCCGGCGCGTCTACATACGCCGAAGCGCTCAGAATGGGCGCCGAAACCTTTCACAATCTCAAATCGATACTTAAATCCAGAAAATACGCCACCAGCGTCGGCGACGAAGGCGGATTCGCTCCTAATCTTCCCAATAACGAAGAAGCTATTAAAGTTATCGTCGAAGCTATCGAAAAAGCCGGATATAAACCGGGTAAAGACATATACATAGCCTTAGACGCGGCCGCTTCGAGTTTTTATGATGAAAAAACGAAAAAATACACTCTTAACTACAAATCTGAAAATAAAGAAGAAAAAACCACCGATGAAATGATAGCTTATTACGAAATGCTTATCAATAAGTATCCTATTATATCGATCGAAGACGGCCTTGCCGAAGACGACTGGGACGGTTTCAAAAAAATGACGGCTAAATTCGGCGATAAAGTTCAGATAGTCGGCGACGATCTTTTAGTTACAAACGTTAAATACATAAAAAGGGCTATCGAAGAAAAATCCTGTAACTCGGTACTAATAAAGCTCAACCAGATAGGCTCGCTCACCGAAACGCTCGACGCTATCGAAATGACCAAACGCGCGGGCTTCACCGCCGTTGTATCGCATCGTTCCGGCGAAACCGCCGATACGACCATAGCCGATCTTTCGGTAGCCGTTAACGCCGGCCAGATCAAAACCGGCTCGCTCTGCCGCACCGATAGAATAGCTAAATACAATCAGCTTCTGAGAATCGAAGAAGAACTCGAAGGCGTAGCGCAGTACCGCGGCCTTGGCGTTTTTTATAATATAAAAAAATAATACGGATCTTTTCATATCAAGCAAGTAATTAAGTAATTAAGTAATATACCGAAGGCGATAAAGCGAATTTAAAAGCGCTTACAGCCTTCGGTATGTGTTGGTTTTTTATTATAATACTGAATTTGGACAGGTGATAATTTGATAGCAAGCGCTTTGTTGATACAAAATATAAACCGGATCGGCATTTTTAGTTCGCTTACCGCGATCGAGATTAAAGAACTCTTAAGCTACGCTTCATACGAAGAGTATAAGCCGAATCAGATGATTTTTAATGAAAATGATACCGGCTCGTCGCTTTATATAGTAATAAGCGGTAAAGTAAAGATTTTCAGAGTGCTTTCCGATAACACCCACCATGAAATATCCAATTTTTGCGATAACGAAGTTTTCGGTGAAATGTCGTTTATGGATAATCATGTAAGAAGCGCCAACGCCGAGGCTTTGTGCGAAACAAGCCTGGTAAAACTGGCCGTAGATAATTATGAGCAGTTTTCAAAAGTTTTTCCAGACGCGGCTTTCAGGTTTCATAAAAATTTAATTACCGAAATTCAGCACAGACTCCGTAAAACCAATGATCGTTATTCCTATCATATAATATGGGGAAAAACGATGAAGACGGCGCTGGCTAAAAATTATGAAGAATTGCTTCAGTCTAATATAGAGCTTTCGGCGAGCCGGAATTTTTTATATAACGTAATTAACAGCTCCAGCGATATAATTTTTGTGGTTAACGATAATTTCGAGGTTATACTTTTTAACGCCGGCGCGGAAAAAACTTTGAAATACAGGCAGACCGATTTTTTAAATAAGCCGGCCGCCGGAATTTTTTATGAAAAAGAAGAATTTGAAAGATTTATCGGCGCTGTAAAAACTCAAAAATCGCTTGGCGATTATGAAATTAATTTTAAATCATCAGACAACAGAAAAGTAATAGTCAATTTGTCGGCGTTTATGCTTTCGCCGGTTGAAGATGCTGTCGGTTTCGGCGACGGTCTGGTAATAGTCGCGCGCGATATCACACAGAAAAAGCTGCTGGAAAACCAGTTGATGCAGAACGAAAAAATGATATTTCTCGGCAAGGCAGTTTCGGAAATAGTTCATGACATCAAAAATCCTCTTACTATAATTCAACTGACTAAAGATACGCTCCAGATTAAAATCGAGGGCCTGGATGCTTTATGTCCAGAAATAAAAAAAGAATTCGAATTCGATTTTTCTAAAATAGACGAATCCGTTGACCGCGTTCAGCAGATTATCAGCAATACTCTCGAGTATTCAAAAGTAGTGCCCGGCAAAAAAAGCCGGTTAAACCTTACGGAGGTTGCGGCTAAATCGATCGAAATGGCGAAGATAAATTTGAAAAATAACGATTCGATATCCGTTTCGCTGAACGCCAGCGCGTTGGAACCAGTCATAATAGAAGGCAATTTTCAGCAGCTCGAGCAGGTAGTTGTCAATCTTATCATCAACGCCATCCAGTCGCTCGATAAGAAAGCAGGCGGCCGCATAGAAGTCACGGCTGATATATCAGGCGGCTCTGCCCGCCTTGTCGTTAAAGATAACGGCTGCGGTATCAGCGAAGAAAATATGCAATATATATTCGAACCTTTCTTTTCAACTAAACAGTCCGATAAAGGAACCGGCCTGGGTCTTTCCATATGCCAGGCGATAGTTTCTCAGCATAAAGGCGAGATGGCCGTTAATAGCAAGCCGGGCGAAGGCTCTGAATTTATATTGAAAATTCCCGTTGCGGCCGGTTAAATAACCCTTCCTGTAGTCCTATTCACCAAGATTATAAACTAAATTAAACAGCTTGCGGAAATGATATAATTATTTCGGTTATTTTTCCGATTATAAAGTTATGATCGCAAAAGATACCTTTAAAAAAATAATTATAGTATTTATCACGGCGTTGATTTTATATCCGTTAGCCGGTATGTTCGTTTGTAAAACTTCGGGCGGCGGTCCTGACGGCCATGTTTTTGCGGCCGAAGAAAAGGAAACGGTTGCTCCCGGCATAACCTATCGTAAAAATATTATCGATAAGGGCGGGAAAAAGCAGGCGATTTATGAACTCGAGTTCGATCTGGCGAAAAGCGAGTTTGAATTGGAGTCGGTTTTCGGTCAGGATTGCATGTATAAAAAAGAAACGGTTTCTTCGATGGCGCGCCGTAAAAATGCTATAGCCGCGGTTAACGGAGCGTTTTTTTCCAAAACGGGAGCGCCTCTTGGAATGTTGGTTCATCAGGGAAAGATAGTTAAAGAACCTATCCTCGGCCGCACTGTATTCGGAGTTACCGATGATAACGAGTTTTTTTTCGATAATCCCCGTTTCGACGCCCGCTTTTTTTATCAAAAATCGCCCGCCGATAAAGTTTCTTATATAGAACTCGACGGCATTAACCGCGCGGCTCATGATGATGAAGTAATTATATTCACTTCGGAATATGGCAATAAAACCAGAACGTCTTCTAAAAATTCGATCGAGATAGTCGTAGTCGATGAAAAGGTTACCGCTATCGGCGTTAAGAATTCCGTCATACCGCCTGAAGGTTACGTCATTCACGCCGGCGGGATCATGGCTTTTGAATTACAGCGCGTAGCCATCGGAAATATCGCTTATATGGAGTTATACGTTAATCCCGTGTGGGAAAAAGCAAAATTTGCGGTAGGCGGCGGCCCGCGTCTTTTAAGCGCCGGCAAAGTCACCGTTGAAGCTAAGGCGGAAAAATTTAAATCCGACGTGGTTTCAGGCCGCGCGCCGAGGACGGCCGTCGGCATTACCGCCGATAAAAAAATCATTATGGTATGCGTTGACGGCCGTCAGAAAAATTCAGCCGGCATGACTCTTAAAGAACTCGCCAATTATATGAAAAAAACGGGCGCGGTCGATGCGATGAATCTGGACGGCGGCGGCTCGACGACGTTTTTTTTAATGGGAAAAGTTTTGAACTCTCCTTCAGACGGGCGCGAACGGCCCGTATCACAGGCTCTTGTAATAAAACCTAAAGATAATATAACTAAAGAACTTACCGCGTCTATAGGCGAAAACAGTGTTTTAAAATAAAAATCATAAATATATAGAAAGGTTTCGTTATGCTTGTTGGAATTAAATTAAGCCCGTTTCGTGGGGTTTTACCGGTAAAATCGTTCCGGTCATTGATTTTTAAGTTAATGACCGTATTATTTTTTTTAGCGGCTTTCGCTGTAATTTGTACGCTGCCCGGCCCGGCTGTGGCGGGCGATAAAGACGATGCCGCGAGCGTTATGAAATTATCCGATATAAAAGTCGGAATGAAGGGCGTCGGCCGCACGGTAGTTTCAGGCTCTCTGATAGAGGAATTCGATGTCGAGATACTTGGCATTTTAAAGAATAATAAACTGGACGAGGCGTTGCAGATATCGGGTTCATCCATACTGGTAAGGGTTTCTGGAGACGTGATACTTAAATCGGGCGGCATAGCGGCGGGAATGAGCGGCTCTCCGGTTTATATAGACAATAAACTTGCCGGCGCAATCGCTTCCGGCTGGATTATGACCGATCATACGATAGGGCTTATGACGCCGGTCGAGGAAATGCTCGGCCTTTTCAAATATATAAATAATAAAAAAAATAAAATCGATGTTAACGTTAACGAATTGATCCAGCGCGACGCTATGCTTTTTATGGATAAATCTTCGCCCGTTAATGTTTATAAAGGCGTCATAATAGACGACGGCGCAATCGACTGCGCCCGGCTTGCATCGTATTCGAAAGCCGGATATATGATTTTTAAAAATGCCGCTACTCCCGTTATGGTAACCGGTTTAAACGACCGCAATTATGGCAGGTTAAGAACGGCAATGAAAAAAAGCGGAAATAATATCGACCTTATCAATTCGCAGCGCGATATCAAAGGCGCCTCAGGCGATTTTGATATCGCCGAGTTGAAGCCTGGCCATGCCATAGCGCTTCAGTTAGTAAGGGGCGATATAAATATAACCGCGATAGGAACGCTTACATATCTAAAGGACAATAAATTTCTGGCATTCGCTCATTCATTCATGAAAAAAGGCGACTGCTCTTTCTTTTTTGCGCCGGCCGATATTTATTACTGCTTTTACTCCCAGGAAATGCCTTTTAAAATAGGCGCTCCCGGTAAATTAACCGGCAGCGTTTTAGTGGACCGCAACGAGGGAATAGCCGGTCTTATAGGCTTAATGCCGAAAGTGGCGAGCGTGCGCGCGGCGGTCGTAGATCTGGATAACGGCATTAATCGTGAATTCTGTTCTCAGCTTATTAAAGACGGCGCGATGTTCACGCAGTTGGTTCAGGCCGTTTTGACTCAGGCCGTCGATGAAGGCATTAACCGGCAGGGTGAAGGTTTCGCGCGCATTACCTATAAAATAACAGGCCGCAGCGAAAAAAGCGGCGAGTTCGTAATTTCGCGCCGTAATTATTACTATGATATGTATGATATCGCCAGCATCGCTATAGATGAAATACTTAACGTGACAAACGCCATAGCGATGAATCAGTTTGAAAAAGCCGATATTTACGATATCGACGTTAAATTTGAAATCAGCGCCCAGAGCCCCTGTGCCCGCGTAACTCAGGCGTCGATCAATTCGGGCGTTTATGAAAAAGGCTCTTCGGTCGAAGTCAGCGTTACCGTCGAAGGCGATTATAAGCGTCCGTTCACCGAAACTTTCGACGTGGCCGTGCCGCTTAATATTAAAGACGGTGAATATAGCCTCAAAATTTCCAATGTGGATTATACTTCGGGCCATATAGCCGAGCAGGATTTCGAGCTAAGTTCTAAAAACCCCGATTCGCTGGAATTAAGCGCGCCTAAAAACGCCGTTTCATTTAAAGACCTGATAAGAATTTTAAATAACGCCGAAAAGAACAATCAGATTAAAGTCGAATTCGAGCCTGTTTTTGCATCAGCGGCAGCATCGGATACGGCCGCTGGCGCTCAGGAAGCCGGCGCTAAAAATCCGACTAAAAGCAAGGAGAGCAAAAAATACAGGGAAACGCCATCGCTGGATATCGACGGAGGACACCAGGAACGTCCGGAACGGGAAAAAAGTTTTGGCGCGATAAGAACCGCCGCTTCACGCGCGATCTCGTTTCAGGCGCAGAGCGGTAGAATCGTCGAAATGATATCCGGGCTCAAATCGCAATATTATGCTAATAATCCGATCCCGGCGGAAGAAAATTATAAATTTTATAAAAGTTTTGAATTTTTATTTTATCCATTTAATGCTCAGTTTTCAATAACCATAGGTTTGCCCGACGCTGAAGGCGGTCCGTGTGCCGCTGATGAATTCAGTGATGAAAATCAAAATTTTGACGATATGATAAATAATTAAATTTTGAAAGACGGTTGGTAATGTATAATTTTTTATTAAGCCAGATTCGCGGTATGATAAAAGAATTGGGCGAAATGACGCTTATGATGATGAGCGCTTTTTCGTTTATAATCCGCGGTAAAATCAATATTAAGGATTTATTGGATCAGATGTCGTCGATCGGCGTGGATTCTTTATTTATGGTTTCGATAACCGGGCTTTCAACCGGCATGGTACTCGTCGTTCAGATGGGTAGCCAGATGGTGAAGATGGGCGCGGAATCTTACGTAGGCGGCATCGTCGCTCTGGCGCTTGCGCGCGAACTGGCTCCGAATTTAACGGCGATAGTGGTCGCCGGGCGCATAGGTTCGGCTATGGCGGCTGAAATCGGAACGATGGCGGTCACCGAACAGATCGACGCCCTTCATACGCTCGCCGTCAGTCCTATTAAATATTTATTCGTTCCAAGAGTGCTTGCGGCAGCGTTTATGCTTCCTATACTGACTATATTTACAAATGCAATCGGCATCGCGGGCGGCTCTTTCGTATCGGTGATGCAGGTTAATATATCTTTAGTCACTTTTAAAGAGTCTATTTTATCGACGCTTTTAGTGCGTGATATTATCGGCGGCCTGGCTAAATCTTTCATATTCGGCTTAATAATCGGAATGGTAGGCTGCTATAAAGGTTTTAAAACATACGGCGGTGCGGAGGGCGTCGGTAAATCGACGACAAACGCCGTGGTTCTGGCGATTATGCTTATACTCGTGGCTAACTACTTTTTATCGGTGCTCGTGGTTAATGTCAATGACACGTTTTTTGCGCAATAGTAATAAATGAACGGTGATGATTATGATAAAAGAATCGGCCTGCTGCGCTGATAATATAAAAAAAGGCGAAACGCTGATATCGGTTAAAAATTTATTTAAGGCCTTCGGCGTTAAAAAGGTTTTAAAAGGCCTTACCATCGAGGTTAAAAAAGGCGAGGTATTAGTTATTATAGGTCCTTCCGGCTGCGGTAAATCCGTTTTATTAAAGCATATAATGGGGCTTTTATCCCCGGATAGCGGCACGATTCATTACGCCGGCAATGAAGTCACTAAATTCGGCGAGGCGGAGTTTAACGTAATGCGCAAACGCTTTGGAATGCTCTTTCAGGGCGCCGCTTTATTCGATTCTCTGACCGTCGGCGAAAATATATCATTCGGCCTCAGAGAACATACGCAACTGGCTAAAAGCGCCATAGATAAAATAGTCAATGAAAAACTCGATCTGGTAGGCCTTCCCGGTATCGCCGATCTTAAGCCGGCACAGCTTTCGGGCGGTATGAAAAAAAGAGTGGGCCTGGCGCGCGCTATAGCTATGGACCCTGACGTTTTGCTTTACGACGAGCCGACTACGGGTCTGGATCCGGTAATGGTGACGATAATAGATAAACTGACGGTTGATATGAATAAAAAACTCGGCTGCACGACGGTGCTCGTTACTCATGACATGAAATCGGCGTTTCGCATAGCCGACCGGATAGCTATGCACTTTGACGGGCAGATAATTGAAGTCGGAACGCGGGATGAAATAATGCGTTCGGGCAATCCCGTAGTTAAACAGTTTATCGAAGGCAGCGAGGAAGGCCCGATAACCCTTTCACATGCGACTGTTGAAAAATAGAAAATAGAAAATAAAAAATAGAATATATAAAAAATAGAATATAACGAATAAAATAAAATAAAATAATGGGAAGTAAAGTCGAAAAACATTGAAATGGTAATTAATACTTTATATATCACGAGAGGATGAAAGCGATGCAAATTACGTCTGCGATGAAAGTGGGAACGGTGGTTCTGATAGGCCTTATATTTCTTGCCGCCGCGGTTTTTATAATAGGCGACATTCAGTTTTTTAATAAAAGATATAATATCACCGTTAAGTTTACCCATGTTGACGGTCTGCTTGCGGGGGCCAAAGTCACTTTCGCGGGCGTTAAAGTGGGCAAGGTGGAACATATCGACATTAAAAGCGGTCTGGTTTACGTGCGCCTTTCGGTAAGCGATAAGTTACGCCTTCCTAAATGCACTCGTTTTACCATCGATACCGCCGGATTGATGGGAGAAAAATATCTCGGGATGGATATAGCGGAATGCGACCTGCAAAAAGACGATGAATATTTTAAAGATAACGACGAGGCAAAAGGTATCGAGCCGCTCCGATTGTCCCAGCTTTTCGGCGAAGGCGAAAAGATAATGCAAAAAGTTTCAAAAAGCATCGAATCGGTAAATAAAGTGCTGGGCGACGATAAAGTAATCGATTCGTCGAGAAATATGATAATTAACGCCTATGAGGTCACGCTTTCAGTTAAAAATTTTATGGCTTCACTCGAGGACCGCATTGACGGCATTCAGGATAACATGGAAGAAATGCTCAGAGACTTCGGGGATGTCGGTGAAGCCGTCGCCGGGATTATCGACGATAATAAAACGAATATAACCGAGCTTATACAAAACTATCGCGACGCCGGAGATGAATTCAACCAGTTGATAAGCGAAAACAAAAAAAATGTATCAGAGCTGATAAGCAATATGAGTAAGACGACTTCGAACTTGAACCAGCTTATAGGCCGGATAGAAGATGAAGGCAGAACCGCCGATAAGATAAAGGAAATGCTTGAAAATTTCAGAAAAACATCTAAAAATGTCGAGGAAGCTACTTCATCGGTAAGGGATATATTAACCGATCAGACGCTCGAAAGCGAACTCAAGGGCTCGCTTAAATCGGTAGCCAGCGTTGCCAAAAAAGCGGATTCCCTGCTTTCAACCTTTAAAGGCGGCGCGATGAAACTGTTATATACGATGAGGATGGATAAAAACGATAAAAAAACCCATAACGATATGGCGGTTAAAATGAGCAATTCGGGCGATAAATCTTTTCTGGTAGGCGTGAGGAACATAGGCGACGGCAATCATTTAGACGCCCAGTTCTGTCAGAACGGCAAAGGGCCCCTGAGCAAACGCATGGGCATTATAAAATCCAAGGTCGGATTTGGAATCGATTATCAGTGGAAGAAAAACGTTCTGTACTCGGTCGATTTAATAGATACTCATGATACCCAGGTTGAAACGACTTCAATTTATAAACTTAAAAATAATATTTCACTTCAGTCAAAAGTGGAGAACGCTTTAAAGAAGAAAGAAAGAAATTATAATGTTGGTATTCAATACGCATTTTAAGCATATAAAACTTTTAACGCTTCATTTAAAAGGTTTTATAATAAAACTTAAAAACGCTGCCCGGTATTTATTGACGGCGTTTTTAAGTTTTGCCGCTTTCGCCTGCTCTATTTTATTTATATGGTTAAAAAACCTTTATTCTCTGGCGCTGCCGATTTTTTCGTCTAAATTAAAACCTTATGCTGGAATGGCGGTTAAAATAATTTTTTTGATTTTAATGGCTTTCTCCTTTACCGTAACGGCTAAAACTTATTTTTTCCAGAAAATAATGGCTTCTGAAATGCTCAAAATAATAGGCGATAACGTGAGCGTGGCCAAGGTCGAGCTCGGCCTTGCCAATTTTTCGCACGATTCGGTTACCATAAGAGAATTATCGCATTCTGCCGATCAATTCCATCTGCGCGCTAAAGAAATAGACGTTACCTATGATTTTATCGAAAGCATGAAAGAGCGCGCGCAGATAAAGATCTTGAATTTTAAAAAACCGGTTCTGGAGATTCTGGATTTAAAAAAATTAGCGGAATCACTGTTTTTAAATAATAAGCGGCACATCGATAATTATGGTTTTTTGCTTAAATTGCCTAAAATAAGCGTTAATAAAGGTGAATTATCATTTGCGGGCGGCGCGTGGGCGATGCACAATCTAAACTGTGAAATTACTCCGCTCACCGATCATATCGTCTATATGAAGGCGCGCGCGGATTTTAAAAATACCGGCTGCCGGCTGGAATTAAGCGTTACGATAAATTTTGAAACCGCGAGCGTTAAATATAACGGAAAAATTAATTCAATGAGTCTGGATAATGCTGAAAAATTTATAAACGCCATCCTTTCCGAAGGCGGATACGTTAAAAATTTGGCTGGTGAGCTCGATTGTGAGTTTGGCGGAGCTTATTCGTACATAACCCGCCGCAGCGAGTCGGATTTTAAATTTAAACCCCGCGGCTGTTCTTTTGTTTTATCTGATAAAACAAAATCCCCTTTGTTATTGAGCGAGGCTGTCGTCGATATGTCTTTGAGCACAAATGATTTTGATATATTGGATTATGAAATATCCGTTAAAGCGGCGAAGATATTTTTTGACGGCAAAGAAATAACTTCACGCGGCGTTTTCAACAAATCGGGATGTGATTTTAATTTTTATTCCCGGCGTTTAAGCGCCGGTGACTATGAACTATTAACCGGCCGCAGCCTGCCGGCTTTTATAAAAAAATACGCGCCGGAATGCTCGGCTGATATAAATTATAAAAATGGTTCGTTTACCGCGGAAATAAAAGCCGCTCCTCGCGATTTATTTGATTTTTCAAATCTATCCGGCGTTAAATTAGCCGGCGGACATTTTATTTTTAAAGATATCGCGTCGCGCCCCGGGTCCACATCGTTAACCGGCGGCTTGAGCATAGCTATAAACGATACCCGAATTTATGATATTAAAATATCTTCCGAAGGCCCGAATAATTTTTTATATACCATCGATAGCCTGGCTGGCGGCAGCCTGGAATTTAAAGACGCGGGCACGCGGCTTGAATTGAGTATGCGTCCGCTTCAAAGCGTGTCTAAATCAGCTAATAAAACTGGCAGTAAAGCATCTTTAAAAATCGAGGTCGACCTGGCTTCTTTAAAATTTACTTCTTCTCTTCAGGACGCTGTATCAGATGATATCGGCTCGTTTTTAGCATGCACGATAAAGGGCGCGGCCGGTTCGTCAATAAAATTATCGCCCGGCCAGTTTTATAATCTCGATTTAAGCGGATATATCGAAAGCGGCAGACTTATGTCGCATTATACCCTGGCGCGTAAAAATCGCAAACATCAATCCGCGGCTTTTAAAAATGCGGTTTCGCCTCTTTTGAGCGGCGCTTTTTCGCTTGCCGTTTCCGGTCGCGACGGCGTTTCGTTTAATTTAAAATCGAGCGGAAATTTAGCGGAAGCGTTTAATATCCTCGACATTTCAAAACTCGATAATTTTAAATTTTACCAGTTGATTCAGAAAAAAATATTTAACGAGAAATCGGAGATAAATTTGAGCGCTCAAAATGGCAAATTATCTTCCTTAACGCTTGAAACCGCCTCGATGAAATTTGATTACGGCTTTGACGGTAAGCTGAATTTTGAATATATGCATAAGAATTTTATGAAACTGGCCGGCGTTTATTATATAAACGAAAACAGGTTGAAAGCGGGAGCGCAGTTACTTATAAACAAATTGCCGCCGGCGTTTCTTGGCGCGGCTAAATATCTTGCAGTAAGCGAATTTAAAGTTGATTACAGCGAAGGCCTTCTTAAAATAGCTTCAGTTGAAAATAAGAAAAACGGCGCGTTATATTTCGAACTTAAAACTTCAGGAATTCATAATATAGCCAATTCGAAAATCACTCTTAATAACGTGATCATCGAGACCGCTGATTTTTCTTATAACGGCGTCGCTGAAATAGATTTCAACGCTCTGAATTACATCTTAAAGGGAAGAGTCGTTCTCAATAATATTTTTAATAACAACGCCGTACTTAAACTGGCTTTAAGCGATTATACGATAAATTTATCGGGCTCGTTCCGGGATTTGTCGCCGGCTGAAAAATCCGTCATAAAAGTCGGATTGGTCAGCGCGCCGTTTTTATCGTTTTTATCCGCAGTGGCCGATTTCAAAATAGAATTAAACGAAACCGCCGATATATTTTTTGAAGAGCTTAAAATAACCGATCCTGCCGGAACGCCCGTTATAAAGGCGTTAGTTGAATTAAAACGTGATAAACAGTTGAATCAGAATTACTACTACGTGTCTTATAAAAGTGAAAAATTAAAGGAGTGCATTATATCGTTCAGCGCTTCGGTTACGCCCGAATATAAAGATTTTATCCAGAACCTTTTCTTTTTTAAATTCGACATTATTCAAAAACATATACAAACTGTCGCGGCATATATTGAAAATATTTCGCTTTCGGGTAATTTGACCTTAAAGGAGATAACGGTTCTCAATCACGACTTCGAGGTAATGCTCGGGCTGAAAAACGGATTGAAATTTCTTTCGTCTTTTGCCTGTGATGAAAAATCAAAAACCGGTTATAAAACAAAACTGATGAATTATAGCTTTGCCGGCGTTACATATAAGGGCGAATGCGCTTTTGAAGCCGCGGATTCGAAGGTTTTTATGAGCGTTAAAAATTTAAAAATAAACGCATCCGACGCGCTGGAATTTTTAACCGGCGAAAAAATGGATACGGGAGGCGTTATGAGCATTGATTCGCGTCTTGGTTATGAATCCGGCGCGTTTAAACTTAAATCGAAGGTAAAAGTCTCTAACTCTAAAATCGATGTGGACAGGCTCGGCAAATTGCTGCTCAAAGATAATAAAAAACTCGCCGGGGTTCCGCTGGAGCTGGATGCCGAAATAATTATCGATGAGTCGAATTATATCTATAATACCGCTATTTACGCGCTGGCCGAAGGAAAGATATTTATCAAGGGCACGCCTGATTCGCCTTTAGTTTCAGGCGTTATTGACGTGGTGCGCGGCAAAATAAATTATTTGAACAGAAGTTTTAATATCGACTCCGGCAGTTTTAAACTTTCGACGCTTAAAGACGTATTAAAACCTGCCGGTATGAATTTAAACATTTCTGCCGGTAACGACGCCGAGCTTTTGTCCGCGGGCGGTCAGGATAAAAATTCTAAAGCGACTTCGGCTAAAACTTTGGTAGCCGCAAACGCGGCGCTTCCCGCAAAGTATAGTTACAGGCTGGCCGTTGGCGGCGCTAATAACAACGCCTCCGCTAAAAAATCGGTGATCGAACTTAACGCCAATATAGCCGCTTCTACGAAAGTGGATGATTATGATATTTACTTGAGCATATCAGCAGGGTTGAATAAATTAAGCGCATATCTCACTTCGAAACCTGAATTATCGACGGAGTCGATACATATGCTTTTATACGGCGTAAAACCCGATGTGGCTTCAGCTTCAGGCGGCGGCGAGCAGATCACTTCCGATAAATTTATCGACGTTATAAACACTCAGTTGCAGGATGCTATCTATCAGAAGTTAAGTGATTCGCTCGAGAAAAAATTTAATCTCGATGAAGTGCGCATAAATGCATATACGACTAACGGCGCTACGACGCTCGGCGGGCGCATCAATAATGCAAATAGCGGCTCGTCCGAACTGTTGAAAAATTTCGGTCACTATACCGACGTCGAGGTAAAAATTGGAAAATATATAGACCTGGCGCTTTTTCTGAGTTACAGTAAAAATTTATACAATGCAAAAAGCGACAGTCTCGGAATGGAATATAAGGTGAGAAAAAAATTAATGGTTGACGGCAAGGTGAATCAAAATTTAGAATATCGCGTTGGCGCTAAATATGGCATACCATTTTAACGTAAATAAAAAAAAGATTGACAAAGGGATGAAAATTGTAATATAATACCGACTGTTGAAATAGATATTAAAAAGTATATAATTTTCTTTTTATTGAATTTTTGGGGGTTTAAAAGATGAAAAGGACAACAGTTTTGGCGTTATTCGTTATTTTATTCGTACATTTACTCTTTGTTTCGCCGGTAGTGGCCAAAGAAAAAAAATCACAGGTGAAAAAAGGCGCCGCAAAAGCCGAAGCGCAGGTTAAAAAGAGCAAGAAAAAGCCTGCTGTAGTCGATGAAGCCAGGATCGGCCGCGTCGTCGATATCGAAATCGCGGGCGCAAAAAATGTTAATCCGTCAATCGTTTTGCTTTCTCTTACCATGAAGGCCGGAAGCGAACTGACCGAAGCCCTTATCGATGAAAATATGAAAAGGGTTTTCAATATAGGTTATTTCACTCAGGATATCGGAGTGGATGTTTTAAGCGTTAAAGACGGCAAAAAAGTGATATTTAAGGTCGTCGAAAATCCGCTTATCAAAGGCGTTAAAATTAAAGGCAATACGCTTATCGACGAAGCTAAAATTTTAAAGGCCATGCAAAATAAAGCGGGTCAGGTTTTTAACTCGGCCCTCGTTTCATCCGACGTGCAGAGCGTTCAGAAAATATTCGACGAAGCCGGTTACACGATAAATAACGTCTATAACGTTCAATTCGACGGCGAAGTCTTAACTCTTTTCGTCCAGGAAAATATCATCGAATCCGTCAGAGTTGTCGGAAACGATAAAACTCGCGACCACGTTATATTGCGCGAGTTAAAATTTAAGACCGGCGAAGTTTACGACGATAAAAAAATAACCAGAAGCCTTCAAAAAATACAGAATTTAGGTTACTTTTCAGAAATACGCCCGCGCTGTGAACCAGGCACGGCTCCCGGCAAAGTCGATTTCATAGTCGAAGTTAAAGAGCAGAAAACCGGCACCATTACCATCGGCGGCGGCTACAGCTCGGCTAACGGCTTTGTGGGCATATTCGAAATAGCTCAGAAAAACTGGCGCGGCAAAGGCCAGACGCTCAACGCCCGCCTCGAGTTCGGCGGCACGCGCACTTACGAATTGGGTTTCGTTGAACCCTGGTTTCGTAATAAACGTCTTTCACTCGGCGGTAACGTTTATAATACCCGCACCACTCAAAAATTCTATCAGCCCGATAAACCGGTCACCGATTATACCGAAGCGAGAAAAGGCTTTAACTTAAGTCTCGGTAAGCCGTTTTCTGAAATCGTCGAAGGTTCGCTTACCTTCCGTGATGAAAACGTCAGTCTCTCAGACGCGGCCGGCATACAGACGGTTCTTAATCAAAATTATATCCGCGAAGGCCATTATCAAACACTCAGCGCTTATCTCGGACGCGATACGCGCGATAACGTTTTCAATCCGCGCCGCGGAACCTTTAACGCCGTCAACGTAGATTCGACCGGTGGCTTTTTAGTAGGTCCCGACGCGTTTTCCAAATACAGACTCACTTTAAGAAAATATCAGGCGCTCAATTCACGCGGCGTTATCGCAGGCAGGTTGACCGGCGGAACGATTAATTTAAGCAAAGGTACGCTTCCGCTTTACGAAGAATACGGCGTCGGCGGCGTTTATACTATACGCGGTTATGAATGGCGCGAATTTATCGGTAAAAAAATGCTCGTGGGCAACGTGGAATATCGCCATAAAATCCATAAAAATTTCGAAGGCTATCTTTTCTTCGATTTCGGCGATGCATGGGGTTCAGACAGCTTGTTATCGACTAACGCCAAAAGCGATTACGATCTTAAAAAAGGTTATGGTGTAGGTTTTAACTTTATAACGCCTATCGGCCCGATTAGAATCGATTACGGTAAAGGCGACAACCGCACCGGTAAAGCTTATTTCAGTATGGATAGAATGTTTTAGTTAGTAATTAAGGGAAAAATTATAGACAAAGGTGGAGGTAGTTTTTTAATGAAAAAAATCGGGATTGTCATTATCGTTCTGGTATTTTCGATAGCTTTTACTTTTAACGCGGCGTATTCTAAAACCATTGAAAAAATCGGCGTTGTCAATATGCAGAAAGTATTAAACGATTTCAAGGAAGCCGAGTCGGTTAACGACGGTTTGCAAAAAGAAAAAGAAGCGCTTCAGAATAAGTTAGACAAAGAACAGGAAAAACTTAAAAAGAAAAAAGACTCGATCGAACAAAAAGTCGCTAAATTAAAAGAAGAAGACAAGAAAAAAGCGGCCGACGATTTGAATAAGGATTTAGTTAAACTTCAGGATGTTTTCCAGCAGTACTCAGCGGAGCTTCGCGAAAAACAGGCTGACGCTTATAAAAAACTCGAAGATAAAATATTAAGCGCAATAGAAGCCGTAGCGGCTGAACAGGCCATCGACGTAGTAGTCGAAAAAGGCGTAGTTTTTGTCGGCGGCGACGATATTACCGATATGGTTTTAGATAAACTCAATGCCGGCGCGGTTAAAGCGCCTAAAAAAGGCAAAGGTAAGTAGTATTTATAAAAGGCAGAATTAATTCAACCCGGACGCATGGAGCGCCGGGTTGAAATTTTGCCGGTGTGCGTTATGTTTGCGCGTATCACTAAAGAAGGGGCGGCCGCCTTTTAGATTATGATGTATGAAAAACGCGATAAAAAGGTTAGTTTAAAAGAACTAAGCGAATATTTAAATGAAAGTTATTATGGCGATGGCGAAATCGTTATCAAAGGCGTAGCCGGCATTAATGAAGCCGCCGCCGGCGATATTACTTTCGCGGTTAAACCTAAATATATTAAGTCATTGAGCATTTCAAAGGCATCTGCCGTCATAATTTCGCCTGAAGTCAAGGTGGAAGACGTAAAGGTGCCTTATATCGTTTCTAAAAACCCGTATTATGCATTCGCACGGCTTCTTGAGTTTTTTTTCCCCGCCGTTAAAGTTAAAGGCGGCAGGCAGGAAAGCGGCCCGCTCGCTCAAAGCGCCGTAATCGGAAAAAACGCGCGGATATATCACGGAGCTTTTATCGATGAAAATGCGGTAATCGGCGATAACTGCGTTATATATCCCGGTTGTTTTATCGGTGAAAATGCCCGCGTGGGAAATAATACCTGGCTGTATTCAAACGTCACGCTCCGCGAAAACTGTATAGTCGGAGCGGATTGCATTATTCATTCAGGCGCCGTGATTGGCGCTGACGGTTACGGATTCGTCAAACATAACGGTTCTTATTATAAAATCCCTCAAATAGGTAACGTTGAAATAGAAGATTGCGTCGAAATAGGCGCTAACGTTACCTGTGATCGCGCCACGATAGGCTCTACTCGCATCGGACGCGGCACTAAAATCGATAATTTAGTTCACATAGCTCATAACGTGCAGATCGGGCGCAATGTTTTAATCGTCGCGCAGGTCGGCGTTTCGGGTTCGGTAGATATCGGCGACGACGTTACCATAGCCGGCCAGAGCGGTGTCGTCGGCCACGTTTCGATAGGCGCGGGAAGCGTTATAGCGGCGCGATCGGTAGTTACCAGCGATATTAAGCCTAAATCTTTCGTTTCCGGGTTCCCGGCAAAGCCGCACACCGAAGAGATGAAAATAAAAGCCGCTACGCGCAAGCTGCCGAATTTAGTCAAGGAAGTTAACGAAATCAAGAAGAAAATCAATCTTAATTCAACCCGCCATCCGGGAAATGAAGATAAATTCGAAGATTAATAATTATTCCATCGATGCGGTCGTGCCGGCGTCAATTTACGTTGCCGGTTCAGGTTATTCTGGGAAAGGCTAAAGAATTTAATGAAGAAAATAAAATCAAACCCGGTCCGGGCGCTTGCGTTTATAAGTCTGTTTTTTTTTATATGCGCTGTTCTGCCGGCAATATCGCCCTTGCACGCACAGGCTAATCCTAATCTTTTAGGGCCTTCGGGTCTTATTTACATTCCGACGGCTTATCCTGCCGGCGGCATCGGTTATTATTCGCTTTCAGGCAATAAAATAACTAAAGCCAATATGGTCTTTATGAGCGGCATGCTCGAAGGCGGCGTCGTTTACAATAAACTTATCGAAAATTATTCGTTCAATTTAAAAATGCCTCTTCTTTTAGAAGACGATTATATTCCGCAACTTGCACTCGGAGTTTATAATTATAAAAATAAAGCGGTCGAAACTACTAATTACATAGTTCTGTCCAAACATATCACATCTTTCGGCGTGACGCTTCACGCGGGTTATAAAAGAACCGGGAGCTTGAAAGACGCTGCCGGTCTTTTTAACTATCAAACCCTTCAAAGCGCGGTTGACGACTATAAAAGTGATGCCGGCAAAACTTTTTTCGGCGTCGAATATGCTTTTATGCCCATGTTTTCGATAATGGGCGAGCGTTATCAAAATTCGATCAACGCCGGCCTGCGTTTCCAGCCGACGCCGCTGCTTTCGATCGATTATGATTTTCTTGACGTGCAGAATAAAAAAAATTATAAAGACAACCAGGTGATCAACTTTAATTTTTCATTAGGTTTTTAGAATAGCCGCTCTTTTGATTTTTTTTTTTGCCGATAGATAAAGACAAAGTATTTATTAATTTTGACTTTTTATGTAAAATATAAGTTTTGGAAGGAATAGCTGATGTACCAATTTCAAAGAACGATAGCGCGTGAAACCAGTTATGAAGGAATAGGACTTCATACCGGCCTTAACGTTAAAATAACATTTATGCCCGCGCCGATTAATCACGGCGTTGTTTTCACAAGAACCGACGTCGAGGAGCGTCCGGTCATAACCGCCGCTATCGAAAATGTAACCGATGTTTTTCGCGGCACTACCATAGGCTGCGGAGAGCATAAAATACATACGGTCGAGCATGTGCTGTGCGCGCTTGCCGGATTGGGCATTTCAAATATTTTAATCATGATTAACGCTAAAGAACCGCCCGCGGTTGATGGTTCGGCGGCTACTTTCGTCAATTTGCTCGAAGACGCCGGGATTGTCGAACAGAATGAAAAGACCAATCAGTTCTCGATTACCGAACCGCTTCAGATAAACGAAGGCGGCAAGCAGCTTATCGCGCTTCCGTGCGACACCTTTAAAATATCGTTTACTATCGATTATGATAATCCGGTCATCGGCACGCAGTACGCTCAATTTGAAATTAACGAGACTACTTTTAAAAAAGAAATTATGAGCGCGCGCACTTTCGGTTTTACCCAGGAAGTCGAAGATCTCAGAAAACAAGGGCTTGCTCTCGGCGGCGATCTTACCAACGCCATAGTCGTCGGTGAAAATGGAATACTAAATGAAAATTTAAGATATGAAGACGAATTCGTCCGTCATAAAATACTCGATCTGGTCGGCGATTTGTTTTTGACGGGTCTTTCGATTAAAGGCCATTTTGTGGCTATTAAATCGGGCCATGCGCTTAATGTTAAACTCGCAAGTTTAATCAAGAAAAAATTTTTAGAACAGAAGCAGGCGGCTAAACTGCCCGTTACGCTCAATATAATGCAGATTATTAAAATACTTCCACACAGATATCCCTTTCTGCTCGTCGATAAAATAACTGAAATCCGCGACGGCAAAGGCGCGGTCGGCGTTAAAAATGTTACGATCAACGAGCATTTTTTCACGGGCCATTTTCCGGCGCAGCCTGTAATGCCCGGTGTTTTAATTGTCGAAGCGCTCGCGCAGGTCGCCGGTGTCTTTATGCTTAGTAAAAAGGAAAACCGCGGTAAACTTCCTTATTTTACCGGAATCGATAATTTTCGCTTCAGAAAACCCGTGTTGCCGGGCGATATGCTCGTCCTTGAAATCGAAGTCGGCAAAATCAAAGGTAATATTGGAAAAGTGGCGGGTAAAGTTACCGTTGACGGTAAACTTGTAGCCGGCGGCGAATTAATGTTTTCTTTAGTTGACGCTCCGCGCGAAACCGAGCTGGAGGATTAATTATGGAATTGATTCATAAAACCGCGGTGATAGAGCCGGGCGCGGTAATCGGCAAAAATTGTAAAATAGGCGCATTTTCATATGTAGGCGCTAACGTTGTTATGGGCGCCGATAATGAAGTTGGAATGCATGTGGTTATCGAGGGGAATACCACCATAGGCAGGGCTAATAAATTCTTTACAGGCGCCGTTATCGGCAGTCTGCCGCAAGACCTTAAATACGCCGGTGAAAAATCATACCTTGTTCTCGGCGATAATAACCAGTTTCGCGAATATGTCGATGTAAACGTGGCAGTCGGCGAAGGGGCGAGCACTATTATTGGTTCTAACAATTTGTTTATGGCTTACGTTCATGTCGCGCATAACTGCATTATAAGCAATCGCGTTATTTTAGCTAATTGCGCAACGCTTGCGGGCCATGTAGTTTTAGACGATAACGTTATTTTAGGCGGCCTGGCCGGCGTTCATCAATTCGTTAAAGTGGGCGCTTATTCAATGATCGGTGGACTTTCTAAAATTACTATGGACGTTATGCCATACTGTACGGCGGACGGTCGCGATGAAATTAAAATATGCGGCCTCAATACGGTTGGCCTGTCACGCGCCGGCTTCGATCATCAAGCCGTTGCGGAGCTTAAAAAAGCCTATAAGATTTTTTTCAGATCTAATTTAACCAAGACGGAGGCTATCGATAAAATAGCGGCCTCCATCGATACCGCTAAGTATAAACTAGTTCATAATTTTATCGAGTTCGCTAAAAATTCCGAACGTGGTATTTTAAGATAATTTAATGGAGGATTTTTAAAATGGCGTTAATTGAATGGGGTAATAATCTTTCAGTAGGCGTGGGCGAAATGGATGAGCAACATAAAAAGTTGATAAAAATGATCAACGATCTTCACGATGCGATGAAAACCGGGAAAGGTAAAGAAGCGACCGTGAAAGTAATAACGGAACTTACTAATTATACTCAGACACATTTTTCTAAAGAAGAAAAGTATATGGCCCAGTTTAATTATGCTGATCTCGATAAGCAGAAAGCCGCTCACTCAGCTTTTATAAGAAAATTAAACGATATAAAAAAATCCGTTCAAGACGGACAGAACGTTACGATCGATTTTATGAAGTTTTTGAACTCTTGGCTGACCGAGCATATTGTCGGCATGGATAAAAAATATTCCGCGCTCTTTAATCAAAACGGCCTTAAATAAAAAATATGAATTATGCCTTCGTCTATCATTAAAAATTTTACAGAAGCATTTTCGGGCGTCACTAATCTTTTTTTTCCGCTTTATTGCGCTTCTTGTAATGCGAATATATCTAAAAAATGCTTTCCGGTCTGCTCAGACTGCCGTGAAAGCATTTCTTATATAAGCGGGCTTGAAGTTTTTGATGATATAGCGTGTCATGAAATAAACGGTTATTTTTCAATAGGATTATACGAAGGCGTTCTTAAACAGTTAATAGCCGGCTTTAAATACCATAAAAAAACATATCTGGCACCTTTTTTTGCCCGCGAACTGACGGAGCGTTTCAAGCGCTGCATTTCCTTTAACATTAATCCTCTTTCAAATTTCGACGTTATCGTTCCCGTGCCGCTTCATAAATCTAAATTAAAAACGCGCGGTTTTAATCAATCTGAACTGCTGGCCTCTGAAATCGGTAAAATTACGGGACTTGAAGTGTGCGCCGACGCGGTTAATCGTAAAAAAGAAACGCGCGAGCAAAATAAACTTCACTATAAAGAAAGATTTAAAAACGTCGAGGACGCTTTTGAAATTAATTATAAAAATATCTGTCAAATAAAGTCAAAAAATGTTATAATAATCGACGATATAATTACTACCGCCGCAACAGTTAAAAGCCTGGCGCGACTGTTTAAAAAACACGGGGCGCTCGATATATTTGTTTTAAGCGCGGCCCGGACGGTAGCGGGCGCTAAAACGCCATGAAATTGATATTTTGCCTTAATATTTGCCGGCTTTACATAATGCTTTAATAATAAAAAAATAAGATGAACGAAAATCGAAGAAAAAAGTTGAAAATAGTTAAAAATCGAAGAATACCCTTTGTAATTTAATTGTAATCGTCTGAGGGGCTGAAGAAAGGGTGAAAAATATTAATAAAAAGTTAAATGAATTATTAAATGAGCCGATAAGTTATATAGAAGTCAAAAAAAATTAAATAAATATAAAATTTGGGGGACCAAGTGAGAGGTGGTATATTATGAAAATTACAAACACGAACATTCCATTGATTAACGACCAGCCTAAGGTAAACAGAAGCGACGCGAAAAAAGTCGATTCCGGTAAAGGTTTCGATGAGGTAATGAAAAACCGTCTCGGCGAAGAAACTAAAAAAACGGACGGCACCGCTAAATCTAATATCACAAACGTTACCAATGCGCCTGCAAACGTTACCAAACAGGCTTCGCAGATGAAAGAAATCTCTAATTTCATCAAAAAAACGGACGATATCAGAACCGATAAAGTCGACGATATAAAAGCTAAAATAGCTAACGGAACCTATAATGTTTCATCTGAAGATTTAGCCGATAAATTAATGAGCTCAGGCTTAGTCGATAGTCTCTTAAAATCGATATAATTGACTTTATTTAAGTATAATACATAACGGGTAGTGGTGTACATTTTTTTCAGCCAAGCTGATTCGGGCCGGCTGTTGTCCAGAAGATAACTATTCATGCCGTTATAAGTGTGAATCGTTATGAAAAGTGGTGAATAAAATGATTAGCGCAAAACTGCTGGACGTTCTTACTAAAATCGAAACTCTATACAAGAAATTAATCGAATTAGCCTCTTTGAAAAAAGAGGCTATTTTAATAAGCAATTACGACGAGCTCGTTAAAATTACCGGGCTCGAACAAAAATGCGCCGCTGAAATCGAAGCGGTCGAAAAAGAAAGAAAATACGCCGTCGACTCTTTTTTAAAAGAAAAAGGTATGGCCCTTAATACCGGCTTAAGCGCAATTATTAAAAGCGGTTTGATCGAAGGTAGCCTCGCGGGCGCAATCAACGAGATTAAAGAACGCCTTATAAAATCAAGCGCCGAAATTAAGACGCTTAACGAAGAAAATAATCTGCTGATAAGCTCGTCACGCGATATTATAGAAAAAAGCCTCGAATTCGTTAAAAATAAAATCTCTTCAGGCTCTAAATCACATTTAAATAAATCCGGCGCTTACTCCAATTTGAAAAAAACCGGAAACAAGCCAGCACAGGCCCCGCCGGCTAACACCGATTCCACTCTTCTCGACTTTATAGTGTAACAGCATAATATCGAATTATAGTATATCTAAATAAGGCCGGTAAAGACCGCGACGGGGGAAAAGAAA
>DIVV01000051.1 GCA_002423385.1 bacterium UBP16_UBA6123 | reverse complement strand
CTTTTCCCCCGTCGCGGTCTTGCGGCGCTTCTTCGGTCTTATCAATGGTCGGCGGCCGAAAGCAGGCGTACGGCTATGAAAGCGCCGTCCGTGCCGCCGGCTCCGGTTTCGCAAAAAGTGATAACGGCATATTTTGGATTTGCATAAGGCGTGTAGCCGAGAAAAACGGCTGTAGTCAATATTATTTTTTTATTATTTTCAATTCTTGTCGAAACGCTTGCGGAGCCGGTTTTAGCGGCGCAGTCAAAGCCGTTAAGGGCGGCTGCGGCGGTTCCGTTAATTGCGACGCCGCGCATTGCCGCGTTAATTTTTTCGCGTGCGGCCGTGTTAAAAACTTCGCCATAGCCTATAGGGAGCGGTTTTAGTGTGGAATCGCCCGCGGCAAAAAAACGTATTAATTCGATTAATTTTTCGGGCGTAACTTCTATGTTTTTATCGCCGATAACGCTTTGCAGGTATTCGTTCTGCGGGGCAAAAAGAATTTTTTTTTCGGCGGTTTCGTTTATGAAGCCGCATTTTTTAAGGGCGGCGGTAAATTCGCGGCGTTTAATTTTCGGCATATAATTTTTGAAATATAAATTGCACGAGCGGTAAAAGGCCGCCTCGAGAGAAAGCTCGCCGTGGCCGCCTTTTTGCGAGCAGTTATAGCGGCGGCCGCCGGCGTATAAATTATCGCGGCAGTAAAAAATATTATATTCGGCGTTTTTGATATGCTTTAATATGAGGGCGTAATTAAATATTTTAATAATCGAGCCGGGCGATATTTTATTTTTAATGTAAAAATCGCGGCTGTTGGTAAAAATAACCCGTCCGTCTTTAATATTGGCCACTGCGGCAAATATATATTTTTTTGAATATTTAGTTTTTTTAAGCGAGTCGAATTCTTTTTTGATGGCGGCGCATATTTCGGTTTCAAGGCTGTCTGCCTGGGTGTAATAACTTTCAGGCTCGCGCGTTGGTTTCGATTCGGTCTGCGCCGCTTTGGCGGGTAAAAGAAAAAGTAAAATCAAAGAGAAAGAGAAAAATGAAAATGAAAATAAAAATGAAAATAAGGCGTAAATAAAATGTGTTACAGACAGCGGTAATGAAAGTGATTTGCCGCAGTCCGTGTCGGTAAAAATTTTCATTATTGTACGTCTCCCGATACTTGTCCAGAATAAAATTTTTATTTTTGTGACCGCGGCCCGAAAAAATTATCCGGCACCCGCTACCAGAGATAAAAAAATCTATTATTGACAGTAGTGATGCTCCCGGTTTTATTCAAAGGCGCGTTTAATTTCTTTTTGTTTAATTATAGCCAGTCCGCCGAAAGTTCCGGCGGCGATGCAGTCTTTATAAACGGTAAAAGAAGTCACCATATTTGATGCGAGTCCGTTTCGCGTGTTGAAATGTCTTGAAGCGCCGTTTGCGGCCGTATTTATTATAGCCAGTCCGCCGTTATAGGTACCGGCGAATATATAATTTTCAAAGTTAAATACGGCGTTGGCGTTTATCATTTTCGACGGCAGAGTGTTTTTGGCGCCGAATGGCGTGAATTTTTTTTCGCGCATATTAAAAAGCGCCATAGAGCGGTCGTAAGTAGCCACTAGCAGGTTGTCGGCGCCATAAGGCGTTATGGAAGTTATCCAGTTATCGGGCAGGGCGGAGTTGATAGTAAAATACGTTTTTAGCCGGCGCGATTCGTATTTAATTTCGCCAAAACCGCGGTAGGTGCCGAAATAAATTATATCGGAATTTTTGTCGTAATAAAGGCAATAAACGCGGCGATCGATGAGGGCGGGGTCTAAGTTGATATTTTCGACGCTCAGGTCTTTTTTAAGAACTGAAATGCCATCCGACGTGCCTATGAAAGCGGCGTTTTGCGAAGCGTGTATGGCGTTTATCCGCGGGCTTGACGGCGCGTTTTTTAATTTAAGCAGTCGTCGCGAGGTGTAGTCGAATATATCGAGTCCGCCGATAGAGCCTATAAGGAGTTTGCCGTCAAATTCGGCCATAGCGTTTATGTGTGTCGCGGACAGTTTTTGATCGCACAGCGAGTTGAAGCCGGTTACGCGGCCTTCGTCGTAAATAAAAACTCCGCCGTCGAAGGTGGCGCAGAATAAATAACCGAAGTAAGAGCAAAGCGCTGTTATTTTATCGGAATAACCTTCGCGGCCTGAAGCTATTAAATTAAGCCGTGAGCCGCTATATTTAAAAAGCGATTTTTTTGAGAATAAAAATAAATCGTCTCCGGCGTTTTTAACGGATTTAATTCCTTCGCCGGAGTTATTGAAGTTGAATTTAGACTGCGCTATTATTTTATCGAGTGTTTTAGCGGCGCAATCATAGGTATAAATCCCTGATGAATAGGTTGAAATTATCAATTTTCGGGCATTAGCAAAATCGTGCGCGCCCTTTGATAGTTTTTGGGTAATCGACGTGACGAAAATATCTTTTAAAACGGAGCTTCTTTCGAATCCGGCGGGGCTGATGCAGACGCGCTCTATTCCGAAAGCGCCGCCGGCGTAGATAGTCTCGTCCGCGTAAGCGATGGTATCGACGGGCGAAGAAGATTTGAAAGAGTAGATGTTGCGGATATCGTTAGTTTCAAAGCCGTTAATTTGTAATATTGCAGCGCCGTTTGAAAGCGCGAGCGCGGCGTAGGTTATATCGTTTTTTTCGAATATTACGGCGTCGTTGATATCATTAGAAGAAAGGCCGTGAGAGCGGTCATGTATTTTATATATTCGATTTTTATAATATGTATAAAGGCCGCCGCCTTCGGTAAGAATTAAAAGTACGCCTTTATGCGTTTTGAGTTTATTAATTGAAAACCGGCCGGCGGTGCTGACAATGGATATATGCCGGATGGAAACCTCGCTTAGCTCGATTAAATCGCCGCCTTTAGTGCCGAAATAAAAATTAAGGCCGTCGAAGGCAGCCGCGCTTATTTCAGCGCCGAAGCAGGAAGCGCCGTTAAGTAAATTAAAAGAATTTTTATACTTTAATAAATTTTTGTTTGAGGATACTTCGCCGGCCGTTTGATGTGATAAGGTTTGCGGCGCAAGGGGATAATCTATGAACGCCCCGAAATCGCCGGTTAACAGCACGGCGTCGTCAAAAACAAGAAAATCGTTTATTTTACGGCTGTTTCGATGAGTTTCAAAGACGGCGGCGCCGCTTTCGAAGCGCGTATCGTCTTCGGCGAAGGCGGATGAAATATTAATTTCGTTTATCGTCTTGTAGCGCAGCTTCACTTCGAGCGTTCGCGTATTGAAGGTAAGCGGCGCGGCGTGGGCTTCGCCGCCGCGTGTGGATATAAAGGAGGATAAAAAAGGCGGCGCCGTGAAATCGGTATTTACGCAATGCGCCGCCCATATAATAAAATTGAATATAACGGCCGCGAAAAAAAGCGCGTTCATTTTAGTAATGCCGCGCTTTATATAATCGGGCCATTTAAGGCCTCTGGATTTATTTGTAACGGCAATGGTAACGGTGTTAATGGTATTGGCCCTGGTGTTGATATTGGTGCCGGTATCGGCGCAGTTACCGTAATTTATTTTAAATGCCTTGCCGTATTCATTTGTCATTATCTTCTTTGGTAATATCTTTTTCGTCATTGTTATCTTCGGTGCTATCTTTTTCGGCGTTATCTTCTTCGTTGTTATCATTTTCGATTTTATCGCAGTCGTCTTCGCCGGGTTCGTCGAAAAATCCGAACGTGGAAAGTATTTCGAAAGCTCGCTCAAAATCATCCGCTGGAACGTAAAGCGACGGCGGAAACATCGTGACGCCGAAAAGGCCGCGCGCGTCATTAGACTTTTTAATAACCTCGATATTGTTATCGATTAAAAGCCCTTCCGCCATTTCAGAGGCGATGGAATTTTCGGCTTTAAGCACGAGTACGTATTCGCGGTCGTTATCGTCTTTGTAGCGCTGTTCGGCGTTTTCTATTATTTCGCGTTCGATTTGATCTTCTATGTCTTCGATTGATTTTAAACCCATCTTTAAAACGGTACCTCGTCGTCGCCGCCGAGATTCTGCATTGAAGCGGCGTATTTATCGATATCCTGCGCCGAGAAATCGGCTGCCGGTTCGGGAGCGTATTCGGAACTCGGTTCGGCGTTGTAGCCGCCCGTGCGTCCGGCGCCGCCCGATTCGTCTTTAGAGCCTAAAAACACCATTGTAGTGGCGACTATTTCGGTAACATAGCGTTTGATATTATCGCGGTCCATATAATCGCGGTAGGTGATGCGGCCTTCTATATAGACCTGGCGGCCTTTGCGAAGATAATTGCCGGCGATCTGGCCTAATTTATCCCACAGGACTATTTTATGCCATTCGGTTTTTTCTTTGCGCTCGGCTTCTTTGCCGAAAGTTTCGGAAGTCGCCAGAGTGATGGTAGTTACCGTTCTTCCGGTCGGCGTGGAGCGGACTTCGGGGTCTTTTCCGAGGCGTCCGATTAATTGAACTTTATTTAATGATGATGCCATATTCAGCCTCCATAGTTTATTAAGGTGCCGTTATTATAACATAAAAATCGTTATAAAAAAATCTTTTTTTTTACCATTATTTCTGTTAGAATGTCGCAATTATCAAAGCGGCTATAATATCTAAAACTTTTTCGTGTTTTTTATGGGTAATTTTTTCGTGGAGATTGGCTAGTGAATGATTTGCCCGCTTTGTGAGTTTTTATAAATTAGAAGAGATGCTTTTATGTACTAAAAAATTCGTTCAATTTATCGAAAATCTTATAGTTCTCCACTTTCCATTCTGAACTCTCAACTAAATATGTGTCGGTATTTAAAGTGAAAGGCTTGAATTTATGAGCGGTAAATATATTGATTCCGGTATGCCGGCCTCTGCGCCGCTGCCGACTGCTGCTGGTTCAGATTCCGGCGAAATTTCATACCGCCGCTCGGTACTTATAATGGCTATGTCAACGGCGTTTATCAATCCGTTTGTGGGTTCCGCCGTTAATGTGGCGCTTCCGGCTATAGCTAAGGTTTTTGCGGCTGATGCCGTCATGATAAGCTGGGTGGCGATGTCTTATTTACTCGCTTCGGCCGCTTTTATGGTGCCTTTCGGCCGTCTGGCCGATATATGCGGGCGTAAAAAAATTTATTTAACCGGAATATTTTTATTTACGCTTTCGAGTGTTTTTTGCGCATCCTGTGATTCCATCGGTTCATTAATATTTTTTCGTACCTTTCAGGGCGTAAGTTCCGCCATGATTTTTTCGACTTCAATGGCTATATTAATGTCGGCCTATCCCGACGCCGGGCGTGGAAAGGCGCTCGGTCTGACGGTAGCTTCGACTTATACCGGGCTTTCAGCGGGCCCTTTTATAGGCGGCTTGATCACGCAATATTCAAGCTGGCGCGGCATTTTCTGGTTTTCTTTCGCGGTCAGTCTTTATGCCGCGTTTTTAACTTATTACAAGGTGAATGTTAGATCGGAATCGGCGTGTAATGAAAAATTCGATTACGCCGGTTCGGTTGTTTATATTTCGGCGATGTTATTTACGCTCTATGGTTTTACGAGATTTCCGGGGACGGAGGGTTATTATTTGATTGGCGCAGGGATTATACTCGCGCTTTTTTTCCTTCGTGTCGAGTCTTTAGCGGCTGCTCCGGTGTTAAACGTTAATTTATTCACGGGCAATCGTGCTTTTATGCTTTCGAATATAGCCGCGTTAATCCATTACAGCGCCACATTCGGCCTCACTTTTTTATTAAGCCTTTATTTACAATATAATAAAGCCATGACGCCCCGGGAGGCTGGCGCTGTTCTAATCGCCCAGCCTTTGATGATGGCTGTTTTTTCTCCTATTGTCGGGCGGCTTTCCGAAAAAATCGAACCGGCGTTTCTCGCTTCGGCGGGGATGGGATTAACCGGTCTCGGTCTTTTCTTTTTTGTTCCGATAAGCGCGGGCACTTCTATTTTAATGATAGTATTGAATTTAGCTATGATAGGATTCGGTTTCGCGCTGTTTTCATCGCCCAATATAAACGCGGTGATGAGTTCGGTCCAGAACCGCCACTATGGAATAGCTTCGGGAATTCTATCGACGATGCGCACTGCCGGTCAGGCTTTTAGCATGGGAATTTCAAGCATGATGATAGCGGTTTATGTTGGTAAAAACCGGATTACCCCGCAAAACTTCGACAGTTTTTTATCATGCGTCCGCGTGACTTTTTCAATTTTTGCCGTGCTTTGCGTAATAGGCATATTTTGCTCGCTCGCCCGTGGAAAAGTGCATACGCCTGATAAAAAGCCTTGATTTGACTTTGTATCCTTTTTGTGCTACAATAATAGTAGTTTATGAGGGGAGATGAGTATTATGGCGAAAACAGGAATAATCAGAGCCAGGACTGAAGNNCCAGCACCGCTATTAATTTGTTCTACCAGCAGGTTAAACTAACTAAAGGCTTGCCTTTTGAAGTCAAAGTTCCTAAAAACTCAACGCTTAAAACTTTCAAAAAAACCGACGCCGGAAAAGAAATTATTGTATGCGACGGCGTAGATAATATGTTTGAAAGCCT
>DIVV01000020.1 GCA_002423385.1 bacterium UBP16_UBA6123 | reverse complement strand
CGGCCATTTTTCGCGGAAAATAACAGTTAAGGCCGCTGCAACGATTAAAAGCCACTGGAACGGTATTGTAAATTGGTTTGAACACAAAATCAACAATGGCATTCTTGAAGGTCTCAACAGCCTGATTCAGGCTGCTAAAGCCAGAGCAAGAGGATTTAGAACGTTAAAGAACTTTAGTACAATAATCTACATGATAACGGGCAAATTGGATTTTAATCAATTCGGATTTACCCACACGATTTAAGGAAGAGCCTTAATATAATTATATTAAAAGGCGGAACCTGATGAAAAAAATAGAAAAAGAAAGAAAATTCAAGCTCAGTAAAATGCCTTCAGACGGCTTACTCTTGAATGCTGTAGATATCGAGCAGTATTATATCAAAATCGATGAATCGGAAAAACGCGAGGGGTATGTATCTAAAAGAATCAGGGCTGAAAACGACAAAATATTCACTCTTACTCTAAAGTCAGACGGCAATATCAACGGCAGCCTGAACCGCATCGAAGAAGAAAATGAAATTTCTAATTCTGAATTCGACCGTTTAAAAAAGAATGCGCTTAAAACAATACTAAAAACCAGACATAAATATGCCATTAACGATTTTACCGTCGAAATCGACAAATTTATAAATATCGATTTGATATTGGCCGAAGTGGAAAGCGATAAAGCTGAAGATTTTAAAGTTCCGCAAGATTGGATCGAAGTTACTAAAGATCCTTTTTATAAAAACGAAATACTCGCGGTTAATATCCCGAATAACCGCAGCGCCATGATATGCCTCGGCAGCAAGGATAGTCCGCAGGTAATAACCGAATCGATTGAAGCGATAGTTTATTATAAACACGATATACCCGATGTTTTATATTTACTTAATACATCAGAAACAATAGAAAAAAGCAAGAAATTGATTGAAGAAATTGAAAAAAAAATGCCAAATAGAATCGAAAACGGAAATTTAACCGACCGGATAAAAATTAATGAAATTAATGTCGAAATAAATGATATTTTAAACGAGAATGACGCTTCCTGTCTTGAAAAATGCCTTTCAGAAACAATGACCAAAATTATTAACGGTAATTTTAAAACGGTTTACTATAACGCTTCTTCAGGAAGAAAGGCCATGTCTGCAATGCTTTCATATTTTGCGCAGTTATATGGAAGCGAAAATGGTATTTTATTTCAAGTTCAATTGTCCGATAAATTAACAAAAGATGAAAAAAATTTAAAATTAAAAGAGTTCTGGCACAATCCCGAAGATATCGCCTACATACCCATTCCATTTTATAAAGTCAACGAATCTGTAATATACAGGATTATAAGCCATATCACCGACCATAAACTTAAGCAATCATTTATTTCTTTCTATAATCGCATATCCACTCCTTCCTGCTCAAAACTTCTCTACGGCTTCAACTTATACGATCATTTCGCCGATCACGGCCTCAATCATTCACTCAATATACTCAAAATTTTAGCCGATCTTCTCGAACCCGCCAATAACAACGGCGTTTCATTATCCGCTGAAGAAGTTTATATTTTATCTTGCGCAATAATCCTTCACGACATAGGGATGTGCGGGTCGCCGGAAATTAACGATGTCGGCCTCGTAAGAAAATATCACGGCCTCTTAACTTACGACCTTCTAATCAACGACAAAAAAAATTTGAGACGAAATAAAATCACCGATGACGGCAATAACGATATTCTCGATCATCACTTAACCGAGATAGCTATTATTTCAAAATATCATCAAAAAGTAATGAAATTTTTCGGAGAGCCTGATTCTAATAGCGTAACTGATGAAAGAATAAAGGAAAAAATAACTACACTCGAAAAAGACATAGAAGTCGTTTTAAAGGTTCCGGTTGAAAAGCGAAAGAATCATCGCGCTTATAAATTAGCCTCGCTTTTGAGCGTACTCGATGCGGCCGACGTTCAGGTCAACCGTCTTTTTGATTATAACGTACTAAAAAAACAGATAGAAAAAAATAAGAAAGAAATTGAAACTCTGGCGCAGATAATAAAATATCTTTGCAAGAGCATCCCCGACATTCACAACAATCATTCACAGGCGGAAATAGCCGAACTGATAAAAAACGATTCAAAAAAACTCGAGGGAAAACTTAAATCGATAGAATTAAAACATAAAAACAACAAAGAGAATGAAGAAAGCGCAGAGCTTTTAGAACAAATAGGACATTTAAAGGCGCTTTTAATTAAATGCGATGAGATCAAAATTCAGGAGCCGCAGCATTATCATAAACATATGACCGTTAAATGCATAAAAATAAAAAACGGCGCTTTCGAAATTATTCCAAACGAAGAAATTTTTGATGCTTCACAACGAAAGATTTTCCCCCGTGTCGCCCAGAAAGAAATAAAAGACGAAATTTCCAGACAGTTTAAAGTTCTAATGGATAATAATATTAAGCTGGAAGAAGTCAGGATAACAGGCATAGGCGATTACGAGGAAGAAAAAAAATATATTGCAGATAACAAAGATTGTTTCGAACATCTGAAAGATTATCTCAAATCAAGCGAATTTATGGATGAAATGAAAAAAAATATCAATATACGCATCGAATACAAAAAACCTTCACTATCGAAAATCATCGATCACTATTATGACGACAATAATATGCTTTTAAAAATTAATAACAGGCTCAGAATCAGAACTACTTCAGCCGAAGGTTATCAAGATTATCGCATTTGTTTTAAAAAACCTTCGAAAGATAACAAGAGCACCGAACTCGAACCTCTATATTATGAAGCCGGCATGTCGCCTGAAGTTATATCCTGCGACTCTTTTAAAAAATATTTCGGCGATAAAATACTGGATTTAACTTCCTGCAAAGGTAACTTTCAAAAACAATGTATCGTTGAAACCGAAAGGAATACACACAGGCTTATCATCGAATCGCTTAACGATGAAGATTACCTCTGGCTTTACGAAATAGAAGTCTCATGCGACGCTATTAAATGCTGTCAACCGAAATTAATTAAAGAAGGCCATGAACCGAAAAAGTATTATGAAATAGAACTCGAAAATAAAATATGCGAGCGAAAAATATACGAAAACGTATGCTATTTTATAGGAAAATTTTTGGAAAAACATAATGCCCGAAAACTCGATATCAAAACCGAAAGTAAATATAAAAAGTGTATGGAAATGATCAAAAATAATTAAATTTGTAATTGAATACTTCATAAGTTAAATATATTTAACCTCTGTTTTTTTAAATACATTTGCAAAATTTTGGATTAACAAAAAATAATTAAAACAAAACTTAAAAACTTAAAATTTGTATTGACAAATAAATAAAAACATTATAAAATTAATTAAAATATAATAATGTTATTTTAATAAATTCGGAGGTAAAAACTTTTGTCTTTTAATGATTTCGTTATCAACTAACGAAGCTCGAAAGGCAAAAGTTTTTTTATTTTACGGTATTAACAAGTTAAAGGAGAAGACGATGCCAATATTCTTTCATTTCGACTTTACCAATAAGCAAAAATATATATTTGCAACCAATACGCTTAAAGAAGTCGTTGGCGCCTCGAAGATAATGGACGATATTAACAAAGAGTTTGCTGAAAATTTTAAAGAAACTTTATATTCCGGCGGCGGTAACGGACTAGCTATATTTGACGATAAAAAAGGCGTTGAAGAGGCTGTCTATTTTTTAAACCGCAAATGCCTTCCAGTTGGAATTTCCTTTATATATACGAGCCATGAGTACGAAAAAAAAGATAACGCAGCTTATCAAGACATCAAAAAAAGACTTGCGGAAATTAAAATGCGAGGCCAGGCACCCTATATAGACTTTTTTATGCCTCACGGCCAGTTATGTAAATCCTGCATGTCAAGAAATGTATCTTCGAACGGCGATGCTGATTTTTGCTTCGTATGTTCCGCAAAAAGCGCAGCAGGTCCTGATGCGCATAATAAAATAATCGAAAATATGAATTTAAACGGCGGCCCCGGAAAATGGTTTTTAATGAACCTCGAAGACATAAAAAAAGATAATCTTGAAGATAAACTTTATAGCGTCATCGCAATCGTTAAAATGGACGGAAACGCTCTCGGAAAAAAACTCACTTCATTTATCGACAAGTATCCTGATAACTTTCTAAAAACGGGTAAATTGTCAGAAGAAATCAACAAAGCTTCGCACAGTGCCATAGCGCAAGCCTGTCTCGATATTTTCGACGAATATATAAAAAACGAAAAAAGAATGCCGTTCAGACCCCTGATAGTCGGCGGCGACGACATCGCTTTTGCAATATCCGCAAAATACGCGTTTGAATTTACCAGAAAACTTTCTGAATATTTCACCGCCAATACCGATGGCATAGGTTTCGACTCGCCGGTTACGATATCAGCCGGTATAGTATTCACCCACTCGTCATTTCCGATAGTGCAGTCGGTCGAATTAGCGGAATCGCTCCTTTCCAGCGCTAAAAAACACGGCCTGAAACTTAACCCTGTAAATCCGCCGGCAATGATAGATTTCCAGGTAATGTACGGCAGCCTTAACGATTCGATCGAAGAAACCAGAGATCGTGAATGTACGATAATAGACAAAAACGAAACAATCGAACTCTGGCAAAAACCTTATCTGCTTTACGAAGCCGGATACGAAGTGAAAACCATAGACAGTCTGGTAAAAAAAGCGAAACAACTTAGCAGCGTTATTGACCGCTCTAAAATAAAAAAATTGAGAGAGATATTTAAATATGACGAAAATTCCCGCTCGATAATGCTTAAACAAATAAAGAACAACATTAAAAATGTCAAGGATATCGATGGGCGTAAAACTTTTGATGAATGCATGAATTGGGCGAAAGAAAATTCAAAGGCTTATAACTGCAACGGCTCTACCCGCCGCGAAGGCGCTCTTGACCTGGTCGAAGTTTTCGACTTAATTTAGCTGGAGGTTGTCGTAAAATGAAAATCACCATAAAAACCATAACCGATCTTCACATAGGAAGCGGACAGACCGACGGAATCGTCGATAACGATATTATTACAAATGCAAAAGGTCAGCCTTTCATTCCGGCCAGCTCCATTAAGGGCATTTTAAAAGACTCCTGCCGTCAGGTGTCAGAATTGCTTGAACTTAAAGTTTGTGACGGCCAGCATATTCAGACTGACGGCAAAAAACTCTGCGGCATATCTTTTTCAAGCCCCTACGGCAGCGAGCCTTGCATCATCTGCCAGATATTCGGCTCTTATGGCCATGAAGGCAAACTGCGGGTTTACGATGCACAGCCTCAAAACTTCGAACACGCGCCTGAAAATAATGGTCAAAAATATATGGTAACCGGACATAACAGAATAGACCGTAAAACCGGCGCCACTGTCGAATCGGGACTGTTTATAGCCAGACATGTTCCCGCCGGAACGGTTTTTATATCAGAACTATATTTTGAATCGATTAACGAAAAAATATTGCCTGTGGCCGAGGCTTTTCTTAAACTCGGATTATTGAATCTCAAACGAATCGGCGGCAAACGTCGGCGCGGAAAAGGCGGCGTCGAAATAATCTTTGACGGAAAGGCGGCAAACGAAGCCGGCGTTAAAAAACTCATAGATATAGTCAAAACCGAAGTAAACGCAGGCAATACTACCTATCAGGCGGCTCCCGAGATTATAGCTTCATCATCGTTCAATCCGGTTACCGTTGAGCTTTCGTTTGAATTGAAAACACCCATGATAATTAACGATAACCAGTTATCCGGCAATCATTTTGAAACCCTCACCTATATACCTTCAACTAATGTGTCCGGGTTATTTTTCAGCCGGTTTATGTCGAAATTCAACGATGCCGGACTACTTAAAAAATTTATGGACGGCGGATTAATATCGTTTCCCGATCTTTACATATCCAACGGCAAAAGCGTTTGCATGCCATGGCCTAAAACTCTTGTCACCTGCTCAAAGGCGAAAGGTGAAACAAAAGGCCATACGGGCCCAAAATTTTGCTTCGATGGAGAAGAAACTCTCTGTGAATGTAAAGCTCCGATGGAACCCAAAAGAAACACTTACTGTTCGTACGGCTATGAAGGCGAAAAAATCATATTCGAAGCTCTGAAAGGGCCTCATAAAAAAGTAAGGATGAGAAACAATATCGATCCTAAACTTCAAACCACCAGAAGCGAAGGCGGACTTTACTCCTATCAGGAAATAATCGAAGGCCAGACTTTTTGCGGCACCGTAAAATTTGCATCCGAAAAGATATTTGAATTATGGAAATCGGTTATTTTTAACGGCGCTGAAGAAATAGACGCCTCTTTCGGGCGCGGAAGAAGCCGCGGACTTGGCGCAGGAAAATTAAGATATAAAAAAGCCTCTAAAGACAGCGGTTTTTCGTTTCCGATCGAAAAGCGCTCCATAAGCCCCGACGGCAGATGTGTTGTTATGTTTATTTCAGATACCATACTACTCGACGAGTATCTCGCCCCGGCGTCTTCAATACCGTTAGATTATCTGAAAAATATATTGCCAGGCGTTGAATTCGAAATAGATGAAAATAACACTATGCTCAACTTTAAGGTGAAACGAGGCTTCAACGCGCACAAAGGCCTGCCGGCAATACCCGAAGCGGTTATTACGCCAGGCTCCGTTTTTGTTCTAAAATTTAAAGATTTTACAACCAATAAAGATAAAATATTTGATTTTTTAAATAAACTCGAATTTTACGGCATTGGCGAAAGAACGGGCGAAGGATTCGGCAGACTGGCCGCAGCGCCGTTCGGAATAAAGCCTGCTATAGAAGTCAAAGAAGAAAAAGCGGGATTATCCTTAAAAATCGAACCGGACAGGGCTAAAAGTCTTTTAAGCCCGCTCGATGTCGAAATACGCGAAAAACTTCAAGGTTTTATGGCCGCCAATAAGTATTCCATCGATTATATTCCTTCAGTAAGCTCTTTAAACAGTATCGCCTCCGCAATCAAATCCAATCCTAATAGCAAATCCGCCATAGAAGCGCTTAAACGCGAAGCGGGCAAAAGCACGGCAAAAGAAAAATGGTATATAAATATCTGGCTGCCCGGTAAAAAAGAACAGACCTCTTTTATAAACTTCATTTTGAACGAAGAGCTGACCGGAAACGACGAGAAAGCCTCTAAAACTATATTCTGGCTTATGCAGCTGCTTAAAGAAAATAAAAAATCGAAAAACAATAGATAGTAAACGGTAAGTAATAGATAATAAACAGCAAATTATATACGGTAGCTAATACACAAATATATAACAAATTAATGTGAGGTAAGGATATGATAAATTCCAAATACAATATAAAATATGCTCTGGAAGGCATTCTTGTATTCCATTCGAGCTTCTTTACCGCGGCCGCCATGGAAATGGACTCAAAAATAGACACTTGCATATTAAAAACGCCTGACAGAAAACTTATATTAAACGGTTCAACCATAGCGGGTAAACTCAGAAGCACGCTCGAAAATATATTCGGTGAACAAGACGATAGAATTAAAAAGATTTTTGGTTATCAGGACTGCTCATCGAGAATAATTTTTAACGATTCAATAGCCGAAAATAGCCTTTATGAAGAAAGACAGTGCGTCGCTATCGATAGAAATACAGGGACGGCAGCTGAAGGGCTTTTATACGACAAAGAGATCGCCCCTCCTTATATTCAGTTTAAAATCAAGATCGAGCTGGATAGCTCTGATGAAACAGGCGCCGGCGATCTTGAAATATTGCGGCTGATCGAAAAACTTCTTAGCGGCGGTTTTGTTAATTTCGGCGGAAATTCAAGCAGAGGCTCCGGTTTTTGCTTTTTGAAAAATAATGTGGTCAAAAAAGCCGTATTAAGCGAAGAAAAAGGCTTTATTTCATACCTTCTCGATAATATGGAAAAAGAATCTGAAGCGTCGGGCGCAGCGGAAGTTCAATTAAAGACGGCCGGCAAATACTCATCGGTATTACTCGAATACGAACTTGAGTTCAATCAGGGCGTACTGCCGGGCGATAAGAATAAAAAACCTGAATTTAATGACGAAAAAACAGATTCAGACATTATGCCCTATTTTATGAGAACTCCCGACGGAGAATACTTTATAATACCAGGTTCTTCAATAAAAGGCGTGCTCAGAACAAAAGCGGAAAGCATATTTTTGAAAAGAAATGTTGGCTATATTTGCGATCCTACAAGCCCAAGGCTGAAAGGATATTGCAATAAAAGTTATAAGGCCGATAAGAAACCTGAAGCTCTTTGTGAGGCCTGCAAGATATTCGGCGCCGTCAATTACGCTTCTAAAGTTCTTTTCAGCGATCTGATAATGGAAGATAAAATCAGCGCATCGCAGATGAAAAAAGTAGAGCATGTCGCTATCGACAGATTCACCGGCGGCGGGATCGAATCGTGCAAATTCAACGAAACCGTTGTTGAAAAACCGGTTTATAAAGGATATATTGCGCTTAGAAACCCGTCATTGAACGATATGAATATTTTAACGCATCTGGCTTTAGAAATGAACGACGGAAAGATAAGAACGGGCCATTCGACCAGAAAAGGCTTTGGAAGACTTGCGCCAAAACTTCTTTCAGTAAAAGTATTTGCATGCAGCCCTGAAAATGAAGTAATGTCGGCTTTAACCGGCGGGGCTTCGTTTAAAACCTACAAAGGCGCCGAGTTTATAGAAACTTTCAAAAAACATCTGAGTACGATTGAGAACGGGAGGAATAAAGCCAATGAATAATCAATGGTATATATCCAGGGTAAGTATCGATAAAATATCGGCAGATGATAATTTCTGCATATATTATGAAACCGTTAGCGAACAGATGCTCAAAAAATTCAGCGCATCCGAATTTGAAGAGCTGAAAAATGATATTAACAGAGCATATATATTTTCAAAAGATAGATGTTTTCACATCAGAAAAAGAATGAACAGCCTGTCGGCAGTTGTTATAAGCAGGGAACCCGGAGAAAAACCGCTCGATGAAATCGAAAAAGCCGGTGGCCCTGTCCCGCTTGCAGGTAAGATCGTTAGTGAAAGCGGATTTTTATATGAAGAACGCGTTCCTAAAATAGGAAAGCGTATTGATAAAAATTACGGCGGCGAAATAAAAATATTGACACTGTGTTCGAAAACATCCGAAAAATATTCGATACCCGTTTTAATATGATCATTTGAATGAACGGAGGAAAAAATATAATGATGAATCAATACAATAAAAATACCGGCGGCGGACGCGGCGGATACTCCAATAATAATTCAGGCGGCATAGAAAGCCTGAAAGAAGAATTTATAAATCCTTATAATTATGCCGAAAATCTCGATATAAACACCAGAAACCAGATCAGATACCAGTGGGAGCATGAAGGGCTTTTATCCGGCCGTATTAAATTAAAACTGAAACTCGAATCTCCGGCCGCCGTAGGTGATAAAAGTACTAAAAAGCCTATTAACGGCGGAAGTTCAAGTGAATTGTTCAATCATCTCAGTTTTTACAGATATAACGGCGAACTGGCGATTCCCGCCACGACGCTTAAAGGCATGTCACGCAGCGTTTTCGAGCTGGTTACCGGCTCGTGCATGTTCCACTACAATAAAGACGATTATGAAGGGTTCCGCACGACCAAAAGCGCCTCGAGCGAAATAAACGCCGGCGTTATAGAAACTATTCCTACACGTGATTGGCCCGGTGAAGTTCGCGTTTGCGACAAATATCTTATACTGCCTGAAATATTAAAAAACTGCGGCTGCGAAGATTTATATTTGAAAAAACTTTCATGTTTCAAAGTTTTTGTTAAACTTGATAAGTCAAATAAAAGAGTAATTGAAATTTCAAAGTCCGAAAAACCTGGCTTTGAAGAGGCTTATCTAAATATTTCAGGAAAGATGGATACCCCTAAAATAAATTTTTATTCTGATCGTCCGGCACACATGAGTAAGATACCTGCTTCCATAAAAGAAAAGGTTGAAGGCGGCGCCAGAGTAAAAGTGTCATATACCAGGCTTAAACAGGGCAGTCAAAACAAGCCGGCTGACGCCAACTTTATAAGCAATATATCCGAATCGCCGTCTCATGTGTATATGGGCGAGCTGTCTAAAGATTTTAGAGGTAATTTTATATTACAGCCTTCTAAAAAAGAAGTTGTAGCTGTTATGACAAAAGAAATCGCCGTTCTTGAATCTTCTGAAGCTAATAAATATTTGCATGTATTCAGGCATGGGCAGAGATTTAAAGAAGACAAACTCGAACTTAAAAAAGGCGATGTGATATTTTTCACCAAAGCAAATGGCAAAGTGACTAATATCATAAGAGCTTCCCTCGGACGCGTAGCTTTTAACAAAAGCGTTTCGCAAATATTCACCGATTTTGAAAAACCCTGCTATCTTTATAATATTGAAAAAAATTTAAATAACGATGATGTAATGTTATGCCCCGCCTGTCAGGTTTTTGGTTTTACCGAAGATATGAAGCAGACGCGCGGCGTCGGTAAAGGCGCGGCGCTTGCCGGACGGGTATTTTTTTCACACGGCATAATAGAAGATAAAACCATCGAAACAAAAACGACGCCTATAAAAATATTGAATTCGCCTCATCCTTCATGCACCTTCTTTTATATAAAAAATAAAAACGGCAGCCTCTCAGTTAAAAAGGAAACGAGAAACGGCCCTATCGACGCCATGCTCGATTATGACGGCGATGCCAGAATAAGAGGTCGTAAATTTTACGTAAGACAGGCTAATGCCGACTTTATCGAACAAAACAAACAACTAAACAGCAAACAGCATAATGTAGTTGAATATATCGAAAAAGGATCTTTTACTTTTGATATCGATTTCGAGAACCTCACCGATTTCGAACTCGGCGCGCTTTTATATTCGCTTACGCTCGACGAAGGCATGCTTCACAGCGTTGGCCACGCAAAACCTCTGGGTATGGGCGACTGTAAAATAACGGTTGAAGAACTTCTTATAGATACGCCAGAACGCGTTATGACGCTCGATGTTTCAAAGTGGACCATAAAAGAAGATCCGGCCGTAAAAATAAAAGCATTCAAAGATGAACTTTCAAAAAAAATGAACGGCAAGCCTTTTAAAGACATAGACGCAATACACTCACTGGCCGCTATAAGAGACGCCAAAGGCCATCCTCTCGTTAAATATCCGTCTAAAAAAGATAACAGGGGCGAAGAGCACGGCTTTAAATGGTTTATGGATCATGCTAATTATGATTGTTCACGTGAAATTTTCTTTCCGCAGCCGCTGCCGCTTGCAAAAGAACTGAAATCTAAAAAACTTAAAAAATAATACTGGCGAGTAAAATATGCCGAAAGAACGAAAAATTTTAATTATGAAAAACGCTATGGTCAAAAAAGAAAAAGAAAAAAACGCATTAAAAAATTCGGCCGGCTACGAAAGCAGCCTGGCTAATTTTACGGTTGCTAAACTGAATTTCGAGCTTGGCGCTATAAGCGATATAAAGCTTAACGAATTTTCCGGCAGTTCGATCAGGGGCATTATGGGCAGGGGCCTTAAATTGAGCTGCTGCCATTTTGGCAGCGTAGATCAGGATTGCCGGAGCTGCCTCGCCTCAAACGACTGCTGCTATCGCTATGTCTTTGAAACTCCGGTTGAGCAGGGGTCGGAAATAATGAAAAAATACACCATGGCACCGCATCCTTTCGTTATGGTCCTGTCGGACGAAAGTCCGGGGATCGTTGCGGCGAATGACAATTTTTCATTCAGCCTGACGCTTATCGGCCATGCAATAAACTATGTGGATAAATATATAGAATGTGTTGACCGCATGGGAAAAATAGGCTTCGGAGCGTTCGAACCGAAAGGGCGATTCATACTTAAAAATGTTATTTCCGCTAACTATTGCGGCCGGAAAAAATTCGTATATAAAGAAGGCGTTGAGGCTGACAGTCTTAAACCATATATGATTAATTTCAGCCGTGACATACTTGGAAAGGCAGGCTCATTCATTTCAAAAGAAGGCCGCGGGCGATTGAAAGTTTCTTTCAAAACGCCCGTCCGCATTCAATTCGAAGAAAATATCGCCCGTAATATCGATTTTCACATGATTATCCGCAGTCTTTTGCGCAGGGTTTTTCATCTTAATTACTTTCATATCGATGGCGAAAAAGCCGACATAGACTTCAATCATCTTATCGAAGCGGCCGGCGCGATAAAAACCATCGCCAACAATCTTAAACCGTTCATGGTGACACGCTATTCCAATCGCCAGAAAAAATCTCATGATTTCAGGGGCGTGACCGGCGAGGCGGTTTATGAAGGCGATAACATTAAAATGTTCATGCCGCTTTTAAAACTCGGCGAATTTATCAACGTAGGCAAAACCACCGCATTCGGTATGGGAAGATATGAACTGGGGTAGTTTTATTTATATAACTCAAAAAACAAGATAGTTAAACAAATAATAATTTTATTTTCCATTTATAAGTAAATATATCTAATAAAAACTTAAAATATACATCATCAAATTCAAGCCAGACATCTAATAGAAGTCTGGCCTTTTTGTTTTTGTTTTATATTAACTTTATTTTCACATTATACTTATTATAAGTCTTTTCAAAATAAATAACAATAATTTTATAAATTATTAAAAGATTAAAATCACTAAATTATAAAATACGGCAAGAGGGCGCCGCGGCAGGAAAAAAGCAGCGGAATACAAGCCCTCGAGCCGTACCGAATTATAAGGAGGAGTGCAGATGAACAGACTGATACAAAATCCGGAGATCGAAGTTTTAACGGTCAAAGTCGTCCACTCGAAAAAAGGAAAACTCGTCAACGTAAGATATTCAGAGAACGGAAATCTGTTCGAAACTTTTTACGAAACCAGTGCATAAATACAATGAAGCAAATTTATTTATTTTAAATATAATTTTAAAACCATTATATTTAAATAATAATCAAATAAAATCACTAAAATTTTATTATAGTTTTGAAGAATATTTATAAATTATAAAGGAGGAGTTCCAATGATAATTTTAACCATGCATGCACTTAAAAGAATAAAACAGAGAGGAATAAAGAAAGAAGCCATAACCAGCGCAATACTTTACGGTGTTGAAAAATTTTATAACGACGCAATAGTGTATATACTCAAAAAGAGCGAAACGCAAAAACTCTTCAAGCGCGAAGGTATAGACATACGCAAATATGGCGGGTTAAAAGTCGTCATGGGACTCGAGAATCAGATCGTCACCGCCTATAGGTGTGAATGAGCGCTTAACTGCGAGCGGCAGATATCGGTTTAATAAGGAGTGATAATTATGAACACAAAAAATATTTTATCGGGCATTCAGACTGTAATTTCGATCATAATCATCACAAAAGAATTATATGATAAAAAATAATTTTAATATTTAAGGAGGTTTATTATGAAAGATAATCAGCAAATATTAAATTTCAGCGACGGTGAAGTTTACGACAAATTAAAGGAACTTACGGAAATACCTAATGATAAAGCTGCTTCAAACTCAATTGCCGGGGCGGATAATTCGCCCGCCGCGCATAAATACTATGTGCACAAAACCAACGCATTCAACTTCAAATGCGAGTCCGAAGCGGCCTGCACCGGTTCAGAATTTCTAAAGGCCCGAAATATTCGAGAGATAGAAAAGGGCGATAAAATGCTTTTTTTAATGCCGATAAATTCGCGCGCTGAAGACAGCGGCCTGCCTTGTAAAAAATTAATGTTTGTAGCCTCCGCCATCGCCAGCGACCGATTCATCACTGAAAAATCCGTTTTAGGCTACGATCTTTGCGAAATAAAGTTAAAAATCGAAGGTCTCGAATTTTTTGAAACGCCCGTCAGCGGAGAAATATTTTTAAAATCATTATCGGGCGTCCAATCCGCTTCAAGGGTCGTAACCATTTCAGATATCATAAAAACCGAATATAAACAGATTGAAAAAAAAGAGTTCAGCTCGGTATTTGAAAGCATCCGCAGGCAGGAGTTCATTCCAGACTATTTAAAAGAAATACTTAATTCATCTCAGCCGGAGCAGGGATTTAAAATTTCAAAAAAATATAAAATTAAAGAAATGATTAAAATAGTAAATTCAGCCATAGGCATTTATTCAATGATAAGAAACGAAGATGAAAAAGCGAGAATAACCGAACTTATCGAATTCATCAACGGCGTTTTCGAAGCGGCCGGAGTAAATAAAAGCGTAGAAGAATTGAAGGAAATATATTCTAAAATAGGCTGCTATATAGATTTTGAACACATACATACCAGAGATGCGGGCCAGGGGGTTAAAGTTCTCGATAAATTCGGCAATATATCCAGGTTCGGCTATGTTAAATTTGAACATCCGGAAATTTAAATAAACTATTAATTTATTATAAAATAAAAATTATCAGGAGGTAATATTATGGAAAACAATATTCAATTATCCGCATTAACTTCAGACGCTATGATTCAGGCAAAGGCCGCCGAGCAGGATTTTACTTCAGAATCGACTTTTACATTTTCATCTATGCAAGGTTCAAACGACAGTCCGGATCAGGCAAATTTACAAAACGAAAAATATAAAGCGATGCAGATACTAAAAAGCCTTCAATCCGGAACTAATCCTTCGGCGGAGCTGGCGCCGATGATACTGGCTTCTAAGACTGATACGCTGAAATCGATGGAAGAAGATATTTGTTATGTGGCTAATACCGGTTCCTCGGCGGTTAAATTTATAAAAGGCGAATACGGCTCCGGCAAAACTTTTCACTTAAAATTGGCCGCAGCGCGTGCAATGGAAGAAAACATGGCCGTAACGCACATATTTTTAAATAAAGACATGGCAATGCAAAAAATGAATGAAACTTACGCAAGGGTAGTTAAACAGTTAAGAAGCCAAAACCGTCTTTCCTTCATTGAAATGCTTGACGACTGGATCGACCGGGTTATGGCTGACGCTAAAAAAAGCTCACTGCTGGGTGATTATGCCGAATTTATCATCGATACTTTCAGAAGAAAATTAAGTTTAGTAGAAAGCGCCTCGGCTTCATTCGCTATGGCCGTAAAATGCTATATCAACTGCCGTCTCAATTCAAATAACGAAGCGCTGTCGGCGATTGCCGGCTGGCTGGCCGGAGAAAGCAACGTAGGGCTGAACGGAGTCAAGCGGCTTGCGGGGATTCGCGGCGCCATAGATAAAACGAATTATCTCGAATTTTTAAGAGGTCTTTTGAGGCTTATCAAGGTCATGGGATATCGCGGAACTCTTTTAATGATCGACGAATGCGAAAAAATGATGCTTATTCAGACTGCCAAGTCGCGCGCCTCGGCTTATGACACCATACGCGATTTCATCGATTATACTTCCGACGGTACGCTTGAATCGACGATGCTCGTTTTCGCCGGCAACGCCGAATGGTATGATGACGAGCACTGCGGCATCGCCAATTATCAGGCTCTATATGACAGAATCACCAACAGGCTCGAAAACAAATTCGCCGGGCGTTTCGTAAATCGCCGCCAGATAATGCTTACTCTTACTAATCTGCCGGAAATCGAACTTATAACGCTGATGAAAAAAATATGCTGTCTTTATAAAACGGCCTATGATTATGATCCGACGCCCGCCATAAGCGGCATGGAAGAAGAATTGGCGGCCGTTTATAAAAACTCGTCGGCGCTCGCTAAAGGTAAAGTACATCCGAGAACTTTCATCAGATCGTTCGTCGAACTTCTAAACTATCTGGAACAGAATCAAGACATAAACGGATCCTCTGAAATAGTTAAATTATTTAAGAGCGAAATAGAACGCAGAGATGATACGGTAGATATGTACGAAGAAGTTTAATTAAGCGGTAAAAATAGTTTATAGAGGAGGAAATCACAATGAGACTTCATTTCAGGCTCGCTAATTATATCGCCGGCACGCTGAGATGGCCAGATTTTACTAAAATACAAAAGATAGCCGTACCGGAACTGATAAGCGGAAAAAATTCGCTGATAGTAGCAAAGACGGGCGCGGGTAAAACGGAAGCTGCAATGATACCGGTTTTCGATAAATTATTAAAAAATCCATCAACGGCCGGCCGCGGAGTATTCTGCATTTATATAGCGCCGTTGAAAACGCTTCTAAATGACATGGCCGCAAGATTGTCTAAATGGTGTGAAAATTTTTCGTTTTCTTTCACGCTCTGGCATTCTGACGCGCCGGAAAACCGTAAAGCCGCCTTTTTAAGATCACCTACTGACCTGCTGATGATAACGCCTGAATCACTTGAAAGTTATCTGATCAACCGGAGCGAAGCTGATAAACGAAAAGCGTTCAATCCCGTTCAATTCGTCATAGTAGATGAGGCGCACAGTTTCTACGGCAGCGGCCGGGGCTTTCAACTCAACTCGCTTCTAAGCAGGCTGGCTTCATATACTTCTAATAAATTCCAGACCATTGGCCTTTCGGCCACTGTGGAAAATCCAGAAAAAATGGCTAAATGGCTATTTTCAGACGGGGATTATCATATAGCCGACGAGCTTTCGTCTAAAAAACTTGACATCAGGGTTATATTTTCAGGCGAGTCAGATATCGAAGTTTTTTTAAAGCAAAACGCAGATTCTAAAATAATTGCTTTTACCAGATCGCGCGCTGATTGCGAATTTTTGGCCGACCGTCTTGACGCGGCAAATTATAGCGGTGAAATGTACGTTCACCATTCATCTGTTGAGCGTTCTTTAAGGGAATACGCCGAAAAAAAATTCAAATCGGCGCCGTCAGGCCTTATGATCAACGCAGCTTCATTCGAACTCGGTATCGACATAGGCGACGTTGATCTTGTCGTAAATGACGGGCCGCTGGATTCGCCCTCCAGAACAAGGCAACGAGCGGGGCGTGCGGGGCGACGTAGCTGCGTATCGCGTTGCATTAATTTCGTATCCGGCTGTCAGGAACTTTTAATATCGCTGGCATCGCTAAATATGATAAACGGTGACCGACTTGAAAAAAAGCATGACGTTGAAAAACCTTATGACATTTATCTTCACCAATTTTTATCCACGGTAAAACAATTCGGCGCTATCGAAGCGGGACGGCTATTTACGGAACTCAAAAAGGCTGAAAGCCACAAAAAAATAACCGAAGACGAATTTAACGCTATTGCAGGCAAACTTAAATTGATTGAATTTATTAAGGAAGATAATGAACTGATAAGATTATACAAAGGGTTCGAGGATAAATTTTCACGAATGAATTTTCTTTCATTTTATTCCGTTTTTGAAAATGAAACGCAATTTTCAGTAGTTGAAAATGCCGCCAGAATAGGATCGCTTGACGCGGCTTACGTTTACGGGTCGGTCGCTCCCGGTGAAAAATTCATGCTGGCCGGCAATAAATACCTGGCACACAACGTAGATTACAACCGCCTGGTTATCAAAGCAAAAAGGGTAGGTTCGGGCAAAACGCCGATCTGGAAATCGGAACGCTGCATTTATGATTACTGCGTTGTGGCTGAGATTCAAAAAATTTTGGGAGACACGATAAGTTCCGCAGAGAAAGAAAAGCTGATATCGGCGCTCGACTATAAGGCCGCCTCGATATATAATAAAATGACTGCCGCGGCCACGGCATCAGGAATACAAGGCGACGGCCTGTACTTGTGGGCAGACACCGATACTGGAGAAATTAAAATACTTACATTCGGTTCCATTTATGTAAATAACGTGATATCTGTATTAATATCTAACGCATTGAAAGAATCAAAGACCGACGCTTCTATTTTAGGAGTATGCGTATCGATAAACTCTTCAAATGATATTCGCGGATACCTCGGCTGTATTGAAAAAATAATATCGGCAATCCCTGAACTTATTCAACGATCGCCGGAAACACTTTATAACGCTGTAATAGCGATGAAAGGTAAAATTAATTATAAGAGCAAATATGCACAATATCTGCCGGAAGAACTATACAATAAATTATATATTATGAAATTTTTTGAGCCTGATACGACAATTAAACATATTAAAGCAAGAAAAATATCGAGACTGACTGATACTGAAATATTAAAGTATATTAATATTTAATTTATTGTTTTATTGTTTTATTCAGTTAAGTTTAATTCAAATAAAATCAATTTAATTTAATTTAATTTAATTTAATTTAAAATATAATACATAATTAATGAATGGAGGAATTTTATGAATACAATGAATCAATTCGATGAAACGGCGGGTTCGGGTTCAAATTATATTATCGGCACAGATTCAAATTGCAATAAAAGGGGTGATATAGATAATTTTGAAAGCGCCGCTTTTTCATGCGAAGAAAAAGGCGATTACGCCGGCGCGGCGCAGTTGTTCTACAAATCTTTTCTGGCGGGCGGGCGGACGGATTATTCAGTGCTCGAAAGAACGGTTAAAAACTTGATAGACGGCGGAAAAATATCACATGCCGCTAAATTTGTAGGCCTGTTACAGGGCAAAATAGATGAATGCGTTTACAAGGAATTATTATCTGAATTATCGATGGCTGGCTATAAAGCGGCCGCACACGAAATAGAAAATAACGGTTCGGGCGTTTATGATAATTTTGACGACAAATTTTTAAATAAGTTCATCGATCTATTTTCGGGCCGCGAAAACTTATATGCACTCCAGCATGTTGACGCCTCGGGCCGCACGGGTTACAGGCCGGTCAGAGAGAAACTTGACGCAGAAATTTTAATGTCGCATCTGAATGGAGAACTTACCGCTGGCATTTATCCGGTTTGTACCGATAACAGCGTCAGGTTCATGGCATTCGACATCGATATATCCAAGCATTATATTTTGAATTCAGATGATGCTGAAATTGAAAGAAAACTCGAAGAGGCTGGCACTTTAGCTTTACAAATAGCAGCGAAGTTGACTTCTCTTTCGGTTTATCCGCTGATTGAATTTTCGGGAAACAAAGGGTATCACGTTTGGATATTTTTTGAAAAACCTATTCAAGCGGCGATAGCGATTAAATTTGCGGAAATAATACTTGCCAAGGTCGATCTCAAGGCCTACGAACATATCGGAGTCGAAGTTTTTCCAAAACAGTCAAGAGTAGGCGAAGGTGGCATTGGCAATTTAATAAAACTACCGCTGGGCGTGCATCTGAAAACGGGCAAAAGATGCAATCTGCTCGATATAAAAACTCTTAACCCTGTAAACGACAATCAAAAAACCCTTATGGAGGCCGTTTTTACACCTGAAAAATTAATATGCGCCGTAGAAAATTATCTTCGTGAAAAAACTCAAAAATTAAACGAAATCGATGTTGTTTCATGCGGAGATGGGAATAGGGACGGGAATTGTAACGAAGGCGCCACCGTATCTGAAAATCGCAAATATTCAGTTTCGATACAACCTTTATGCAAAAAACTCGATAAAAAAGCGATAGAGATAAAACCAAAAAAAGAGAAAGTAACGGCTTTTCAATTCGAATTATTCAATAATACCGACATATCTGAAATAACTAATAATTTAAGCGGCAGTATGAAAGAAATGATAAGTAAATGTCCGGTTTTATCGTTTTTAGTCAAAAAAGCCAGACGGGAAAAATATTTGACGCATGATGAACGGTTAGTTATCTTATATACGGTAGGGTTTGCAGGCGAAGGGGCTGATGAAGCCATACACAGAATAATTTCTGAATGCAGCGATTATAAAAAAGAAATAACTAATCATTTTATAAAATCAAAACGCGAAAACTGCATGGGTTGTTACAGAATCAGGCAAAGACTTCCTGAAATAGCGAAATTCAGCAGGTGCGGATGCAATTTTAATTTAAAAGACCGTCAGAGCTATGCAAGCCCGCTTGTACATATAAACAAAGAGTTTAAGAGAGTTTCTGTTATAAATGAGAAACGGGCAGCGGAATCAAAAGAATCGGCATTGAACTCAGTTGATGAGGCGGCCGCCGGCAGCGCTGACAAAAATGGCCATATCTCGACGATAGAGAAGGCGGCGGCTGATTATTTAAAATTCAAAAAACAATATATTGTAGTTCTTGATTGGTTAAAAAGATCAAAAGACGAACTATTGAATTTAATGCGATCGGAAAAGATCGACAGGATAGAACTTACCGAAGGCGTAGTATGCCTTATTGACGACAACGGCTGTGAAAAGATGATTACTTCGTTCGCGCCCCGGAACACGGTAAAAGTTTAAAATAAGAGGAGGAGGCAAAATGTTTTATATTATAGCCTATGATACGCCGAGCAACAAGCGGCGGCGAAAGATGGCAAAAACTATTAAAGCGTATGCGCGGCGAGTTCAGAAATCAGTATATGAAGCCTGTATTGACAGAAACGAATATATTAAGATGGTTGAGATGATCGAAAAAGTAATCGAGGATAAAGAAGATAATGTTAGGATATATAACGTTCCAAAGGACGCGATCGACGGAATATCGGTATATGGCCCGCTGCCATTAATCGATATGAACGATTTCGAGTATGATTAATTATTAAATGATATTTTTAAAAATATAACGAAAATGGTGATATTATGAAAGAAATTCTTTATTTGACAAGGCAGGGCTCTAAAGCCTCTTATCGTGACGGCGAGATAATCGTTGAATGCGGGAACGGTCCGGCCGCAAGATATTCTTCACAAACCGTAAAGGCTGTTTATATATTCGGCAACATAGAATTAAGTTCAAAATTAATGAATCTTATTATGCGCAAAGGAATCGACTGCGTATTTTTAACGATAGACGGCCGTTTTAAAGGCAGGGTGCAGAACCAGAATTTAAGGCTGGTTAAGCTCCGCCGGGCACAGTACGACATGTCGGTAAATAAGCAGGAGCGCCAAATGGAAATTGCCAGGGCAATAATTGAAGCTAAAATTAAAAATCAGAGATCGCTTCTTATCAAATTCAACAGAAAATCAGATCCAGTAGTATCCGGCGCATGTGTTAAACTTAGAAAATTCAGAGAAAATATTTATAAAATAAAAGAACCGGAAATACTTATGGGCATTGAGGGCATTGCTGGCAAGTATTATTGGCAGGCATTTAAAAAACTTTTAAAAAAAGACTTAGGTTTTACCGAAAGAGCTATGCATCCGCCGCCGGATCCGGTAAATGCAGCATTAAGTTTCGGCTACACTCTTCTTTACAATGAAATCGCTAATATCTGTCAGATAGAGGGTCTTGATATCTATCTAGGATTTTTTCATGCCGTCGAAGACCGTCGCGCCTCGCTCGCTCTCGATCTTATGGAAGAATTTCGTACGCCGGTGGTTGACTATCCGGTATTGAAAATGTTTAATTTAAAAATGCTTATTATGGATGATTTCGAAGAAATAGAAAGAGACATTAAGGTATATTTAAACGGCGAAGGCCGTGCCAAGCTGATTTATAACTTCAGGGAGCGTCTCCAGACTGAAGTATCTGACTATGATTTTAAAAATCCGGTTAAAATAATCAATTTAATAAAACGGCAAATAGCCGGTTATAAATCGTTCGTAAGGCAGGAGCGTGAATATAAAGGTTATGAATGGTCAGAATAAAATTTAAAAAAATAACAATAAAACCATTGTTTTTTTTAAAAATTTGTGTTAGAATATGGACTGAGCTTGATGTTTGAAATAATTAACTTAAAACCTCCTTCGCCTTTAAAAACCAGCATTTCTTCGTTTCGGTTTTCACGTAGTCAAAACGGCAGGGAGGCGGAAGGTTTAAGAGGATGTTGTTTTTTCGACCGAAAAAAACTTCGAAAATTACTATGAATTTTTTTCGTGTTTGCAAAATCGCCCTTGAAAACCCTCGTATATAAATTCATTTCAGACCCTGCTCAGCGCGCGTTTCCCTGATTCATAAGGGATTGATACTCCAGTTTCTTCATGACCTCGAGTTTTGATTTAGCTTCCACAGCGCGCGTTTCCCTGATTCATAAGGGATTGATACTCCAGAATACTTCTAACCAGCGTTCTGTTTTCTTCCAGCGCGCGTTTCCCTGATTCATAAGGGATTGATACTGTTTGGTAGCACTCTTAGCGCCTTGGGGATGTATTCCAGCGCGCGTTTCCCTGATTCA